>JBATKL010000111.1:0-5952 GCA_049669385.1 Candidatus Electrothrix sp.
AGTTTGCTTCATCACCTCCATAACCCGGAGGTGCTCTGGCAGACCGTTCAGAAGCATATTGCACCGGGAGGCTCAATCCTGATTATGGATCTGTTTCGTCCGGAATCCACCGAGGCTGCCCGTTGCCTTGTTGCCAGACATGCTGCTGATGAGCCGGAAATTTTACAGGAAGATTTTTACAACTCATTGTTAGCCGCCTTTCGTCTGGATGAAATCCAGGCGCAGCTCAAACAGGCTGGCCTTGAGTTTTGCTGTGAAGAAGTGAGTGATCGTCATATTGCTGTTTGGGGAACACGAACCTGGTGAGGAGCTCACCATTTTTTTCAAAAAACATTTTTCATTTAATGTCTATCCTTGGGAGAGCGCATGGAGAACTATCAGGAAGTCTTTGACAAAAGCCTAAACAATCCCGAAGAATTTTGGGCGGAAGCTGCCGAGGCCATCAGTTGGCACAAAAAATGGGATGTCGTGCTGGATAGCTCTAATCCGCCTTTTTACAGGTGGTTTCGAGGCGGCAAGCTGAATACCTGTTATAATGCTGTGGATCGGCATGTGGAGAACGGACACGGCGATCGAACAGCTATTATTTATGATTCTCCGGTGACGGACACGGTACGGAAAATTTCCTGGACAGAGCTTCGTGATCAGGTGGCGATTCTAGCCGGGGCACTCAAGGCTCAGGGGGCGGAAAAAGGCGATACCATCATTATCTATATGCCCATGATCCCGGAAGCTTTGGTTGCCATGTTGGCTTGCGCTCGCTTGGGCGTGATTCATTCTGTGGTGTTTGGAGGGTTTGCAGCCAATGAGCTGGCGATCCGCATTGATCATGCTCAACCCAAGATGATTATCTGCGCCTCCGGGGCTATTGAAGGCAAGAAGCAGCTGGCCTATAAACCGCTCATCGAAGCGGCCATTGACCAGTCTCAGCATAAGCCGGAAAAGACGATTGTCTTTCAACGAGATTTTCTTCAGGCCGATCTGGGGCAGCCCGGTGATTTGGACTGGCAGGAGATTGTCAAAGGTGCTGAACCTGCCGACTGCGTGCCTGTGGCAGCCACTGATCCCTTGTATATTCTCTATACTTCCGGCACGACCGGGATGCCCAAGGGGGTAATGAGAGACAACGGTGGCCATGCTGTGGCCTTGCAATGGTCGATGAAGAATATCTACAACATGGAACCCGGCGATGTTTTTTGGGCAGCCTCGGATGTAGGCTGGGTGGTCGGCCATTCCTATATTGTTTACGCTCCGCTTTTGTATGGCTGCACCACGGTGGTTTATGAAGGAAAGCCTGTCGGCACCCCGGATGCAGGCGCGTTCTGGCGGGTGATTGCAGAGCATAAGGTAAAGGCGTTGTTCACCGCGCCTACAGCTTTCCGGGCGATTAAGAAGGAAGACCCTGAAGGACTGCTTCTTAAAGATTATGACCTGTCTGACTACAAGACCCTGTTTCTTGCCGGTGAACGTTTGGACCCAGATACTTATCACTGGGCAAAGGAGTTGTTAAACGTGCCTGTGATCGACCATTGGTGGCAGACCGAAACAGCCTGGGCTATTGTGGCCAACCCTATGGGGATAGAACAGTTTCAGGTCAAACCAGGTTCCGCTACCAAGCCGGTTGTTGGTTACGACGTGAAGATTCTCGACAGTGAGGGCAATGAGGTTGGGCCGGGCGAAGAGGGAAATATAGTGATCAAACTCCCCTTGCCTCCCGGTACCCTAGTGACCCTGTGGCGCAACGAAGAACGTTTTGTCTCCTCGTATATGTCCCGATATCCGGGATATTACGAAACCGGCGACGGGGGCTATATTGATGAGGACGGCTATGTCTTTGTCATGGGTCGGATTGATGATGTCATTAATATTGCTGGGCATCGCCTGTCCACCGGGGCTATGGAGGAAATCGTTGCAAGCCATTCTCAGGTGGCTGAATGCTCTGTTATCGGTCTTGATGACTCCCTGAAGGGGCAGAAACCACTGGGGCTTGTGGTGCTCAAAGCGGGTGCGGATTGCGAAGTGGACGGACTGAACAAAGAACTCATTCAGATGGTTCGTAACGGTATTGGCCCCATTGCCTGTTACCGTGAGACGGTGATTGTTGCCCGACTGCCCAAGACGAGATCTGGCAAGATTCTCCGTGGTACCATGCGTGCAATCGCTGCGGGTAAGGCATATCGTATGCCGTCCACTATTGATGATCCCTCTTGTTTGGAGGAGATCGCAACGGCATTAGAGATGATAGGGTATCCTGTCGAAAATTCGTGAAAAGAGGAAGGGTGCCTGTCAATAACCGGAGATTTTTTTGAGATATTTTCTCACTACCTTGTGTATTTTTTTTTGAGGGTGTAAACTGACTAATAAACGAAGCCGTTCTGCGGGGGTTCGCAGGTTAGCATCCCATGGGGGTGCCGGGCCGCTGTCGTTAAAGGGCAGGGAAATGAGAGGCTTCAAGGCTTTTTTTAAAGGAGGGTACAGGTGGACAGAATAGATTTTCCCTTGTTGGGAAACAGTATTATTATGGCAGTAGTTATACTGGTACATGTTTTCTTTGCTTTTTTTGCAGTCGGCGGTTCTGTGTTGGCTGTTGCTGCTGAATGGTGGGGAACAAAGAAAAAGGACAATGACTACATAAGACTGGCAAAGAGCGTGTCAGGTTTTCTTTCCGACATGATGAAGATCAACGGTGTGCTTGGTGTCGCTATAGTGGTGCTGACCATTGGCCTGTGGACTCCGTTTGGTGCTTTTCTTTACTCAACCCAGTTTTGGCCTTTTCTGGCTGAAGGTGGTGTTTTTTTACTGCTGATGATTTTCTCCGTCATCTATCATAACACTTGGGATTCTGTTTCCCGAGGAATGCATATTTTTTACGGACTGTGTGCGGCTTTTTTCTCCATAACAGCTGGCGTCCTGATTAACGCCATCTGGGCCTTCATGATGGTTCCGGGTAAGTGGATGGAAACGCAGAGTCGTTGGGATGCTTTTAATACCCCCATTCTCCTTGAATCCTCTCTCCATTTAGTCCTGCCTTGTCTGATCAACGGAGCTCTGCTTGTTTTTGTCTGGACCTACTGGAAGTCCAGGAAACCGAGCGAGGACCAGCTGTATTATGCCAAGATCAACCGATTTACCGGAGCAATCGGCGGAACCCTGCTTTTTCTGCAACCGATCTCAGGTATCTCCTTCCTGCTCAAAGTGAAATCAGCTACAGAGGCGCTTCCTAAGCCTAATCCTTGGGCACAGTTGACGGGCGGCGCTGCCACACCTTTTCTGTACACCATGGTCAGCCTAGGAAGCTTTGCGGTAATTTGCACGATTATTTACTGGGTCATGGGGCATGAAAAAGGCCGTAAGGCTTTGCTGGCCGCCTCAATGGCTATGTTTATCGCCTTTTTTATAGGTGGTTTTACCCGTGAAAGGGCCAGGAAGCCCTATTTGATTTGGGGAACCATGCGTATGGATCAGCAGTTTACCCGTGCGTTCCAGGAAAAGATTAATCCCACAGAGAAAATCGACCAGTCCGGGAGCGATGCCGTAGCCCAGGCAGCTCCTGCTGACGGTGGTCAGGTCTTTAGAGATTCCCAGTGTCAGGCATGCCATGTCTATAAGGGACAGGGAGGCTCAAACGGCCCTGATCTTACCAGTTTGTCGCAGCGGTACGACAAGAAGGCTCTCATGGGCTTTATCAGTCAGCCACCTGAACCCGCGAATATGGTTATGCCACCTTTTAACGGATCAGAGGCAGAACTTGATGCTCTTGCGGATTACCTGTTAACTGACTGATTGTAAGGATTTATTCTTGCCCTGAAGCCGCTCTCGCAAGAGCTGGAGCGGCTTTTTTGGGTTGCACCATGCAAAGATGACCCATTTTTACGGGTAACAGAGCGGACAGAAAGGCGTAATGCTTTTTTGAGCCGCTTTTTTTATACCTCTAGGAAGTTTTTTTTGAGTATGATGTTTGCCGGGTGATGATAGAGTTGAACATATATTCAAAAAGAAGGGGTAATGACATGGACTCTCAAATTAAAGTATTTTTTGCCGGAAAGATTCAGGATGGTTATGAGCCGCAGCAGGTGCGGCAGAACTTGGCAAAGCTGCATCAGGTATCTCTTGAAAAAATAGAGGCCCTTTTCTCTGGAAAACGAAGGGTTGTAAAAATCGTCAATGACTATGCAGCAGCTCAAAAGATTCAGCAGGTCTACAGCAATGCTGGCGCTATTTGCACCATTGAACCCCCGCCTCCAGAAGAAGATGATCCGGCAGCTATTTCCATAGCGGCAGAAGAATCGGTTTCCGCTGAACCCGTTGCTGTTGAACCTGTTACTGCGGAACCTCTGGAAACCGTATCTGAGCAGAACGAGCAGGCGCAGGCCCGTGCAGCCTCCGATGCAGCCTCCGATGTAGGCGCTGATGCAGACGTCGATGCAGACACTCTTTCTTCAAACCTCTTTGTCTCGGATTCCCTTGTAAGTCCAGAAGCCAAATTTGAGGTTCTCACCTATCGCTCTCTTGCTGGCAGCGATAATTTGGCTATTGCGAATATGATTCATAAGGCGCAACACAGCGGTGTTCGCCTGAAACAGGTCAGGATTACCCTCCAGGATAGCGAGGTGATATTGGAAGCAGGCGCACTTCATTTCCAGCACGGAGATATTACTATCGAGAGCAAGGTCGGTGGTGTCGGAGGATTTTTTAAGAAGATCGTCTCAAAGAAGTTAACAAATGAGTCCGCATTTAAACCAATCTATAGAGGCAGTGGCCAGATTTATTTAGAGCCCGGATTCGGTCATTACATTTTGCTTTCTCTGGAGGATGAAGAGATTGTGGCGGACAAGGGCATGTTTCTTGCTTGTCAGTCTTCGGTCGAAGTGGGGGTAGCGACTCAGAAGGGACTCGCGACCGGTTTGCTCGGGGGCGAAGGTCTTTTTCAGACAAAGCTGTCTGGACGAGGACTCTGTGTTCTGCAATCACCCGTTCCAGTCAAGGAGATTATTAAAGTTACACTTAACGATGATAGTTTGCAGGTTGACGGCAATTTTGCTCTTCTTCGCAAAGGGGATGTGGAATTCACCATTAAGGGTGCTACTAAATCCTTAGTGGGCTCTATGACAAGCGGTGAAGGCCTTTTGCAAACATTCCACGGTACAGGAGAAGTTTGGCTCGCTCCTACTCAGTCGGTGTATCAGCAGTTGGCACTGAGCGGTATCAGTGGAAAGACACCATGATTGATATCAAAGCACATAAACAGCAGGTGGAAGAGGCAGTCGCCTTTCTCCGGTCCCGCCTCCCGGTACTGCCGGAAATTCTGATCCAATTGGGCACCGGCCTGGGTAACTTGGTCGAGGCTATGGAAAGCAGCATCTCTATTCCCTACGAGGATATCCCCGGATTTCCCCATTCCACCGTGACCAGTCATGCCGGTAATTTGGTGTGTGGTACCCTGGCCGGCAAGCCCTGCGCGATTCTCCAAGGGCGATTTCATTATTACGAGGGCTATTCCGCCCGTGAGGTCGGGTTTCCGATTCGAGTGCTCTCCCTGCTCGGCGTGCAGACCGCCATCATCACCAATGCCTCGGGTGGATTAAAGACGACTTGGCAGGCTGGCACTATTATGATTCTCAATGATCATATCAACCAGTTGCCGGACAACCCTTTACGCGGGCCCAATGTTGATGCATGGGGACCTCGTTTTCCCGACCTGTCAGAACCCTATGACCCGGCCCTGCGCAAGCTGGCTCGGCAGGTGGCTCGCAAACTGGAACTTCCCAACGTGATCGAGGGTACCTATGTCTGCATTCCCGGTCCCAGCCTGGAAACCCCGGCAGAGACCCGGATGCTCAAGCAATGCGGAGCTGATGCTGTGGGTATGTCCTCGGTGCCGGAGATCATCACGGCCCTGCACGGCGGATTACGGGTACTGGGTCTGTCCGTGGTGGCTAATGTCAATGACCC
>JBATKL010000112.1:0-1742 GCA_049669385.1 Candidatus Electrothrix sp.
TGTTTGAAAAATAATAACAGTGAAATCCCAATGCCACGGCATCGCTACTCACAGCAAAATAAGACAGCAGGGACATTTCACATCCCCGAAGGATGGAATAGCCATAGACGCCATGATATCCGACCCCGCCCGACCGGTAGAAGTCAAAATCGGGATCAGGTGTGGGAAGAAGTACATCATTTGATGAAGTACATCATTTGATTTCTGATGCGAAAGTCATTCTGCACGGTTCCCGTGTCCGCCAATGCAACCCGGCAGGACTCTGATTGGGATTTTCTGATCATTGCCGATCATCCGTTGGACAGAGAGATCATAACAAAGCTGAAGGATGGGCTGTATGATATTGAATTGGAAAATGATGAGATGATGAGCAGCATTATACGGAGGAGGCAGGAGTGGTCTTCGCCTGAATACGAGGCCTTGCCGTTCAAAAAGGCGGTGGAGAGAGAGGGTATAGAGTTATGAGATTATACATCAAGTTATCGATAGCCTCGGCATATCATTCATGCTGCGCCGCTCCCGGATTTACCGTCAACAGCAGATTCTCAAATGGTTGATGGTTCTTCCAGCGATAGGTATGAAAGTCGCGTTGATCCGTTGATAAAATACGTCCATGCCCAAGATATTCCGCCAAAACCACCAGCGACGCATCAGCCAGATCCATTGGCAGATCAGCGTATTTTCGCATCAGTTCGGCAATCCGCTCTGAATGTTCCGTATTCAACTCGAAAACCGAAAAAACACCCTGCCGATACTTTTCAATAAACTTCTGTTGCGCGGAAATCCCGGCTCTTGCCAGCAGTAAATGACAGGTTTCCGTCATCACTGCACAGGTCGTAATCATCCGCTCATTTTGCTCCGATAATTCGGCAAGACGTTGTTTCGCCAATTCGTGATGCTTGTCTTTCGGATATGCCAAGGCAACCCATAAACCGGTATCAGCGATAACCATATTTTTTCTCTAAAATTCCGGTCAGCTCGTTTTTATAGGTTTGTGAAAGGCGGGTTTCGTCACTGTTGGCACAGCCGATAAAATCCGATTTCAGCAACAGTTTCAGAGGATTTTCCGCACTTCCGGCTTCGGATGCACCTTGATGCCGTTGAGCAATCAAAACGCGCAACGCAGCTTCAATGACAGCCTGAGCGGATTGCAGGCCACTGACTTGTTGCGCTCTTTTCAAAAGCATATCATTTATATTCAATTGCATGACATTCTCCTTGCAGCTACGCAGTCTTGAGACGGCTGCTGCCAGCCCTTGCGGGCGTAATCTCTTCAATCCCGGCATTCTCTTATGCAGGCATTTTTCCATTTCCTTATGGTAACTTATTTGGTTAATCAGGTCAAGATCCTGCATCAGGTGCGGGAGGAAGTACATCGTCTGCTTTCTGATGCGAAAGTAATTCTGCACGGTTCCCGTGTTCGCAATGCAGCCCGGCAGGACTCTGACCGGGATTTTCTGATCATTGCTGATCATCCGCTGGACCGAGAGATCATAACAAAGCTGAAGAAATGGGCTGTATGACATTGAGTTGGAAAACAATGAGGTGGTGAGCAGTATTATACGGAGCCGGCAGGAATGGTCTTCGCCTGCATACGATGCGTTGCCGTTCAAAAAGGCGGTGGAGAGAGAGGGTGTAGAATTGTGAACTACAAGGAGGAGATCATTCACTACGGAAAAAGGTGGTCTGACCCCGATTTATTATTTGTTTGGTGAGTATCTTTTATTTTGACAATGTGGTAC
>JBATKL010000113.1:0-40871 GCA_049669385.1 Candidatus Electrothrix sp.
CTGCGGTCAGCCTCAAGCCAAACCTCGACACTGGCAACGACCGTACAAAAAACAGCTAATTACCAGCTGACGACTTAAACCCTTCTTCTTTTAGGGGGCTTACAGCCGTTATGCGGTATCGGTGTTACATCAACAATCTTTGAGACTTCCAAATCCGTTCCGGTTAAGGCGCGAAGAGCTGCTTCACGACCAGGCCCCGGTCCTTTTACACGGATCTCTACTCTGCGAAGACCATTTTCTTTTGCTTTCGCAACTGCATCACTCAACGCGTTCTGCGCTGCAAAAGGGGTTGACTTCCGAGACCCCTTAAAGCCGATAACTCCGGCACTGGACCAAGAGACTACATTGCCCAGCTTATCCGAAATGGTTATTAATGTATTATTAAACGTTGAATAGATAAAAATAATTCCCTCAGGAACATTTTTCTTTTCACGACGCTTTGTTCGTACCGCGCCCTTTTTCCCTTTCGCCATATCCGCTCCGTATAGCTTCGTATATGTAGTCGCACTTTCACCAGCAGTAAAAGCGAATTACTGTGTGTTATTTCTTACGTACCGCCGCGCCGCGCTTAGGACCCTTACGTGTCCTAGCGTTCGTCTTTGTCCGTTGTCCGCGACAAGGAAGACTCATACGATGACGTCGTCCACGGTAGGTACCGAGATCAATGTGACGTTTGATATCCATAGCCACTTCACGCCGGCGATCACCTTCGACAGTATAATCTGCCTCAATGATCTTCCTGATTCGTGAAACATCATCACCGCTCAGATCATCAGAATTCATCTGATACGGCAGATCAGCCTTATCCAAAATAGCGCGTGCAGTTGTGAGGCCAATACCGTAAATATAGGTAAGCGCCCTGTCCATATGCTTATTGCGCGGTAAATCTACACCTGATAATCGTGCCAAAACTTTACTCCTTTAAAAAAAAGCTACATTATGCAGGTTAACCCTGACGCTGCTTATGCTTTGAATTTTTGCAGTTTACCCGAACCACACCCTTGCGCTTAAGGATCTTACAGTCGCTGCACATTTTCTTAACAGATGATCGTACTTTCATTTCTCTGTTTCCTTGCTGACTTGCTTGGTTCAGCGCTTCCCTTTACCGCCGCCTTTTGAGCGGAAAGTGACACGCCCTCTTGTCAGATCATAAGGTGACAACTCGACCGTCACTCTATCACCTGGCAGAATTTTAATATAATGCATGCGCATCTTACCGGAAATATGCGCCAGAACCTTATGCCCGTTATCAAGTTCAACACGAAACATCGCGTTGGGTAAAGGCTCAATTATAGTTCCTTCAACTTCAATGGCTTCTTCTTTGGCCATAGTTCCCATCCAGTTTTATTTTCAAAAAATAAAAAAAGGTTATTATATATAAAAAGTTTTTTTTTACAACCAGTTTTCACTTGATTTGCATAAAAAAAAGAACCCGTAGGGGTTCACGTCAACTCCACAATATTATCGAAAGATTAGAGTTCTTCTTTTCTTCTACTCAAAACAAGTGGCCCTTCTGCTGTTGCAGCAACGGAGTGCTCAAAATGAGCTGAGGGTTTTTTATCAGCCGTAATCACTGTCCAACCATCCTTCAGGACCTTAACCTTGGCAGTACCGATATTGATCATAGGCTCAATGGCAAGAACCATTCCTTCAAGAATCCTCGGGGAAGGCTGATCTTGGGTGTAATTAGGCACTTCAGGTGCTTCATGAAGGCTGGAGCCTATTCCATGCCCGACAAACTGACGAACAACAGAAAAGCCATTCCCTTCCGCATGTTTCTGGATAGCTGCGGAAACGTCCGCAATTCTATTCCCGACCTGAACCTGCTTGATTCCCCGCTCCAAAGCTTCCTGCGTCACTTGAAGAAGGCGTTCCTTGCGAGCAGTCAACGTACCCACGGGTATGGTCACCGCCGAATCACCGTAAAATCCGTTATAGATCACGCCGAAATCAACAGAAACTATATCTCCCTCTCTAACCTTAATCTTTTTTGAGGGAATCCCGTGGACAATTTGTTCGTTAATGGAAACACAGAGGCTTGCCGGAAAACCTCTATAGCCGAGAAAGGCTGGTTGAGCGCCATGATCTTGACAACAATCATGCGCCCAACGATCCATTTGACGGGTCGTCAAACCTGGGCGCATTTCCTTTTGCAGCATTTCCAAAACGTCAGCGACTATACCGTTCGCCTGACGCATCACCTCAATTTCTTCCGAGGTCTTAACTATAATATTTTTCTCGTTATCAGCTGTCACAAGCCTCAGCGCCTGCCTTTGACCTTACCGGCTTTCATAAATCCCTCGTAATTACGCATAACGAGATGAGATTCAATTTTAGAGATAGTGTCAATGGCCACACCGACAACGATTAAGAGCGCAGTTCCCCCGAAATAAAAGGGGATATTAAAATTACTGACCAGAATCGTCGGTAGTACACAAACGACTGCCAAGTAAATTGCTCCGACAACAGTTATCCGGGTGAGAACTTTATCAATAAACTCTGCGGACTTCTTGCCGGGCCTGATACCTGGAATAAAACCTCCGTTCTTCTTCAGATTCTCAGCTACCTCATCAGGATTAAAGGTAACAGCTGTATAAAAAAAGCAGAAGAAAACAATCATTGCTACGTAGAGGCTATAATAATAGACCGTGCCTGGAGAAAGTGAAGCAGACGCCTTCTGAACCCAATCTATCTGAATAAAGGACCCGATAGTCGCGGGAAACATCATGATAGAAGAAGCAAAAATAGGCGGAATAACACCTGCAATATTAATTTTCAGAGGCAAATGAGATGCCTGACCACCATAGACCTTTCTTCCCACGACTCGCTTCGCATACTGAATAGGAACTCTTCGCTGGGCTGTCTCAAAATAGACAATCACAGCGATGACTCCGAACATCATAGCGAGCATGATAGGCACGAGAATAAGAGGAATATCACCGGAGGTTACCATCTGCGCTGATTTCCCAACAGCTGCTGGCATCCTTGCTATAATCCCTGCATAGATGATAAGAGAAATACCGTTCCCGATTCCGCGCTCAGTCATCTGCTCACCGAGCCACATAATAAAAGAAGTACCGGATGTCAGCGTCAGGACGGTCATCAGTTTAAACTGAAGCCCAGGAACTAAAACAATAGGTACCCCGGAAGGACCGGTCATTGCCTCTAAACCGGAAGCAATAAAGAACCCCTGAATCAGGGCCAATCCTACTGTGCCGTAGCGTGTATATTGGGTGATCTTGCGGCGACCGGCCTCGCCCTCTTTGTTCAGCTGTTCCAACTGCGGTATAACAACTGTCAGAAGCTGGATAATAATCGAGGCTGAAATATAGGGCATAATGCCCAGAGCAAAAATGGAAAAATTTTCCAGGGCACCGCCGGAGAACATGTTAAACATGCCGAACAGGGTACCGGAATATTGCTCAAAAAAAGCCGCAAGAGCATCTCCATTGATACCTGGTGTCGGTATCTGAACGCCCATACGATACACCAAAAGCATTAAAAGAGTGAAAATCACTCTTTTACGTAGCTCAGGTATATTTGCTGCACTGGCAAGACCGCTCATATCTTATTCCTTTACTGTGCCGCCCGCCGCAATGATCTTTTCTTGGGCTCCCCGGCTGACTTTATCAACTTCGACCTGAACTTTTTTTGAGATCTCACCATTAGCGAGGATCTTAATCATGGTATCACGTTCTGTAACAAGACCCGCATCAAGCAGAGCCTGCCTGTCAACAGTGGCACCATCTTCAAATTTATCAAGATCAGCTAAAGAAATAATCTTATAGGTGGTCTTGAAAATATTGGTAAAGCCACGTTTCGGCAAACGCCTATGAAGCGGCATCTGTCCACCCTCAAAGCCCGGACTTGCACTATATCCAGATCGAGAACGAGCACCTTTATGGCCACGACCAGCAGTTTTACCGAGACCGCTTCCTGGTCCACGGCCTACTCTTTTCTTTGCTTTTCGGGCACCCTTATTCGGAGAAAGATTATTCAGGGTCAGCATTTTCTACTCCTCAACCTTTATCAGGTGTTGAACTTTACCAATCATTCCCCTGATTTCAGGAGTGTCTTTCCTGGTGATAGTCTTATGCATTTTCGTCAGACCCAAGCCGACCAAAGTTGCGCGGATTTTTTTGGTGCTCCCAATACCGCTCTTCACTTGGGTTATTGTCACTGTATCACTCATAATTCAACCAACGTTTGTCCAAACTCTCTTTTGACATCATTATTGATGTGAGACAACGTACACATCAACATACCATCAACCTTACATCATCTTCAGCTGACAACCTCGTCAACAGCCAGACCACGTAATGCAGCAACCTCATCAGCAGAGCGTAACCTTCTCAAACCGTTCAGCGTTGCTTTCACCAGATTGTGAGGATTATTCGAGCCCAAACATTTCGTCAAGATATTCTGCACTCCGGCAGCCTCAAGAACGGCACGTACGGCACCACCTGCAATAACTCCGGTACCGTCAGAAGCCGGTTTCAGCATAACTTTACCGGATTTGAATTTACCGTCTATGTAATGCGGAATGGACACATCTGTCAATGCTACTCTCTGCATATCTTTACGTGCCTTCTCAACACCTTTACGAATAGCCTCAGGAACCTGATTTGCCTTGCCCAGCCCGTAACCGACCTTCCCCTGTCCGTCACCGACAACGACTATAGCACTGAAGCTGAACCGACGTCCACCCTTGACTACTTTAGCAACGCGGTTAATATAGACTATCTTCTCAATGAGTTCGTCCTGATTGCCTTCTTTGGCACGCTTATAATCAGCCAAGTAGCACCCCCAATGGAATTTCCATTACCTGAAATATTTAAAACAATATATGTAAATACGCCCGGCAGGTTAAAGTACCAAGCCGCCCTTGCGTGCCCCTTCTGAGAGGGCCTTCACTCGACCGTGATATAAATTACCACCACGATCAAAAACAACTTTTTTTATCCCAGCTTCAACAGCCCGCTGTGCAACAATCTCTCCAACCTTGGCCGCTTTTTCTTGCTTGCCCTTTATGTCGGATCCGTCAAAGGATTTATCATCCGATGACATTGATACCAAAGTTTTCTGCGTGGTATCATCAATTATCTGCACATAGATATGTCGATTACTGCGAAACACACACATTCTGGGGCGCTCAGGAGTACCCGTGACCTTCTTGCGAATTCTTCGGATACGTTTTGAGCGAGCTGATAACTTATCACTTTGCTTTGCCATGATGGTTATTTCACCTGATCCTTAACTATTTTGCTCCGGCTTTGCCGACCTTACGTACTATATGTTCGTCTATATAGCGTATACCTTTACCTTTATAGGGCTCAGGCTTTCGTATATCTCTGATCTTGGCGGCTGTCTGGCCAACCAATTCTTTATCTATACCGGCAACAGTAATCTGATTATTTTTATCAACGTCAGCTGAGATGCCTTCTGGCAGCGAAAAATCCACCGGATTAGAATAGCCGACGCTCAAGGTAAGGGTTTTACCTGCTACATTAGCACGGTAACCTACACCTTCAACAGCCAGTTTTTTCTCAAACCCTTCATTAACGCCCAGAACCATATTCTTTACCAAGGTACGTGTCATACCCCAGAACGAACGAATACGCTTACTGTTTCCTTTGGGACTGAAAAAAATCTGCCCTTCTTTCTGCTCTATCTCAATTTCCGGTCGACAATCTCGCTCAAGAGCACCCTTTGCGCCTGAAACCTTCACGCGCGTTCCTTCAATTTCAACCTTAACTCCACTCGGGAGTGTGATTGGCTCTTTTCCAATTCGTGACATTAGTTGTTCCTCCTGAACAAGAGCAGTTACCAGACTTCACAGAGAAGTTCACCACCCACGTTCAGCTTCCTCGCTTCACGATCTGAGATCACTCCTTGAGATGTCGACAGGATAGCGACTCCCAATCCCGTCATAACTGTGGGAATTGCATCGCTCTTTTTATATTGACGAAGACCCGGCTTGGACACTCTGCGAATGCCGGTAATTACCTTTTCATTATTCGGGCCGTATTTAAGATCTATCGTCAAGGTACCCTGCACACCCTGCTCGTCAACATGATAATCAGCAATATATCCTTCTTTTTTCAGAACATCAGCAACTCTGACCTTAAGCTTGGACAAGGGAATATCAACCGATGTAAAGTTGGCTTGAATACCGTTTCTAATACGAGTTAGAAAATCCGCCAACGGATCACTCATAGACATCTACATACACCTCTGTTAAATAGTCGATTGTGAGACTTTAATTGACCGGATTACCAACTTGACTTCGTGACACCGGTAACCTTTCCTTCAGACGCAAGTTTACGAAAGCAAAGCCTGCAACACCCGAATTTTCTCAGGTAAGCCCTTGGGCGCCCGCACATTTGACATCGATTATATGAGCGCACCTTAAATTTTGGTTTACGGCCCGCTTTGGCAATCAGTGATTTTTTTGCCATTGAATGCTCCCTGCTGTGTATAACCCTTATTGGTCAGTGCTGTTTTTTTGTTCTTTAAACGGCATACCAAGCGTCTTCAGCAAGGCATGTCCCTCTTCATCAGTCTTGGCATTGGTAACAAAAGAAATGTTCAAGCCTCTGATTTTGTCAATCTTATCGTAATCAACCTCAGGGAATATAATATGTTCTTTTATCCCCATAGAATAATTACCATTGCCATCAAAACCCTTGGGAGATATTCCACGAAAATCTCGCACACGGGGAAGAGCAATGTTTATAAGCTTCGACAAAAAATCGTACATTTTTTCACGCCGCAGGGTTACACAAGTTCCGATCGGCATACCTTCACGTAATTTGAAGGTAGCGATAGATTTTCTGGCTTTCGTGATAACTGCCTTCTGCCCGGCGATTAATGTCAACTCGTTGGCAGCTTTTTCAACAATTTTAGGATTCTGGACAGCTTCGCCCAATCCCATATTAAGAACTATTTTCTCAATCTTGGGTATTTCCAACGTGTTTGAATAGCTGAACTTTTCTTTGAGCTGTGGTTTACACTCACTCTCGTACCGTTCTTTCATTGTCCCCATATCATTTTCTCCGTTCCGTAATCAGCAACAGATTACTTACTTCTTGGATTTTTCCAGGGTAGCACCACAGCTTTTGCACATCCGCACCTTAACTCCATCCTCAAGTATCTTCTTACCGGTTCGCACTGTTTTGGCGCATTCAGGGCAGACAAGCATAAGATTTGAAATATGGATTGAAGCTTCACGTTCAATGATCTCGCCGGGTTGCTGAGCATCAACGGGCTTTTGATGCTTTTTGATCATATTAATGCGTTCAACAAACGCTCGTTGAGCTGCTCTGTCGAGTCTGAGTATCTTGCCAACCCGCCCTTTATCTTTACCGGTAATTACCTCTACCTGGTCATTTATCAGTAAACTTGTCTGTCCCTGCCGCATTTTCCTACCTCGTGTCGTAACCTACATCAGTAAGCTTGTGTTCTCTACAGTACTTCCGGTGCAAGAGATATAATCTTCATAAATCCAAGTGACCGCAATTCACGGGCAACCGGGCCGAAAATACGTGTTCCTATCGGTTCACCGTTTCCTGAAAGCAAAACTGCCGCATTATCATCAAAACGAACAGTGGTATCTTCAGGACGACTGATCGCCTTGGATGTCCGCACAACGACTGCGTCAAGCACATCACCTTTCTTGACCTTGGCATGCGGTATGGCTTCCTTTACTGTTACTACTATGACATCGCCGATACTCGCATAGCGACGCTTACTCCCTCCAAGCACTCTAATACAGAGAACTTTCTTGGCTCCGGAGTTGTCTGCGACATTCAGCAGTGTTTCTGTCTGAATCATGGTATCACCTGATTAAATCGTTCCTGTCAAAGTGGGTCTGCCCATCAGACAGCACGTTGGATTATCGTTTTAACAAACCAACGTTTATTCTTTGAAAGCGGACGACATTCTTCTATAAGTACAGTATCTCCGACTTGACATTCATTAACTGCATCATGAGCCATATATTTCACATGACGGCGAATATATTTTCCATACAGTTTATGACGGACCTTTCGCTCTACAAGAACGACGACCGTTTTATCCATGCTGTTACTTTTTACATAACCTAACTGTGTCTTTTTAGGCCTGTGCTCTTCAGTCATCTTATGATCCAATGCTGTATTTATTCTGACAGGCCATTCATGCCTGTGCCTGCTCAGTCAGGACGGTATGTACCCTCGCTATATCCTTACGAATCTGGCGTAAACGGGCTGGATTTTCCAACGATCTGATCTTATGCTGAAACTGAAGTTTAAAGAGATCCTCACGAAGATCGAGCTCTTTTTTTCTCAGCTCTTCATCACTCATCTGACGCAATTCACTCGCCTTCATATGGTGTCACTCCTTGCAATAACCTTCGTCGGAAACGGCAACTTATATGCGGCCAGCCTGAGAGCTTCTTTTGCAATGTCCTCAGGTACACCCTTCAACTCATAAAGAATTTTTCCGGGATGAATAACGCAAACCCAGTACTCAGGAGAACCTTTACCCTTACCCATACGGGTTTCAGCAGGTTTCTTGGTAATGGATTTTGCTGGAAAAACTCGAATCCACATCTTGCCGCCACGTTTAACCTTTCTGTTAATCGCAATACGCGCGGCTTCTATCTGCTGAGCAGTCATGCGACCACAGCCTACAGCCTTCAAAGCATAATCGCCAAATGCTATCTGAGACCCGCGCTGAGCCTCTCCCCGCATTCTACCCTTATGCTGTTTTCTATGTTTTACCTTGCGTGGACTTAACATTTTTATAACACCTGTTAGATATTATCTCCAGACTCTAATCAGTCCTGAGATATTTCACTATCCGCTAATACTTCGCCTTTAAAGATCCACACTTTTACACCGATTATTCCATACGTTGTACTTGCTTCCGCAGTACCGTAATCAATATCCGCACGAAGTGTGTGCAAGGGTACTCGCCCTTCCTTAAACCACTCTGTTCTGGACATTTCAGCTCCGCCGAGACGGCCAGCGCAAGAAATCTTAATTCCTTTCACTCCAAAGCGAAGGGCTGAGCTGATAGCCTTTTTCATTGCTCTTCTAAAGGCAATACGGCGTTCCAGCTGAGTAGCAATACTTTCAGCAACAAGCTGAGCGTCGGCTTCAGGACGTCGTACTTCCTGAATATCTATCATGCACTCCCGACCAAACTTCTGCTCAAGATCACGCTTCAGATTTTCAATTTCCGACCCTTTCTTGCCGATGACTATACCCGGACGTGCCGTATGCAGCTTAACCCGTACCTTCTCGCCGGTACGCTCAATAACAATGCGTGCAATTCCAGCGTGATACAGCTTCTTCTTCAAGTACTTACGTATCTGCTGGTCCTGATACAGGTTGGCGGCATAATCTTTATCAGCGTACCAGATCGAATCCCATGTTCTGGTAATATTGAGCCGCAGTCCTATGGGATTGACTTTCTGTCCCAAGGTATCCCTCCGTTTCCCTATACAGTTAATCTCAAAGACTCAAGTGCGGCCAAATTAGGCCTCATCAACAACCACTGTAATGTGGCTGGTCCGTTTCAATATCCTGGTGGCCCTTCCCATAGCACGGGGTCGAAACCTTTTAAGCATCGGTCCCCCATTGATCTGAATCTCTTTTACATACAGAGTATCAACATCAATGGTTTCTGTTTGTTCGGCATTCGCAACTGCGGATTCCAAAACCTTCCGTATGATTTTTGCTGCCTTTTTAGGCATAAATCTCAGGGTAGTGAGCGCAGTATCTACATCTTTGCCCCGCACAACATCAGCAACAAGCCTCGCCTTTTGCGGAGATATTCGTATATATTTAGCGACGGCTCTCGTTTCCATCGTCGTACTCCTGATCGTAATCTTATTTGGAGCGGATAATTACAGGCTACTGCTACTTGCGTTTGCCTTTCTTATCTGCTGCATGACCGTAATAGGTTCTGGTAGGGGAAAATTCGCCGAGCTTATGACCGACCATATTCTCCGAAATATACACCGGAATAAATTTTTTGCCGTTATGCACAGCAAAGGTGAGCCCCACCATATCCGGAATGATGTCAGAGCGCCTGGACCAGGTTTTAATGACCTTACGAGACCCAGACTCCTGGGCATTCTCCACCTTTTTCATCAGGTGGTCATCAATAAAAGGACCTTTCTTAATTGAACGTGGCATTGTGAAATTCTCCTGATTTACTTGCGCTTGGTCACGATGTCGCGATCAGAACCTTTACGCTTACGAGTCTTAAAGCCCTTGGTCGGCATGCCCCACGGGGTACATGGATGTCGTCCACCTGAACTCTTTCCTTCACCACCGCCCATAGGATGATCAATCGGGTTCATTGCCACGCCGCGAACTGAAGGCCGCCGTCCTTTCCATCGGGAACGTCCGGCTTTACCAAGTTTTTGACTTCCGTGCTCTGAGTTACCTACAGATCCAATGCAGGCTCGGCATTGCTTGTTAAATTTTCGTACTTCGCCAGAAGGTAATTTCACAAGGACATGATCACCTTCTTTTGCCATGAGCTGAGCTGAAGCACCGGCAGAGCGTACCAGTTGAGCACCTTTGCCGATCTTCATCTCGACATTATGAATAATGGTACCCAAGGGGATACTGCTCATCGCCATACAGTTACCGGGCTTGATATCCGCATCATTGCCGGCCATTAAAAAGTCACCAACCTTAATTCCGGCTGGAGCCAATATATACGACTTTTCACCGTCCGTATAGGTTAAAAGCGCAATATTCGCAGATCTATTCGGATCATATTCAATTGCTGCAACCTTAGCGGGTATATCGGTCTTATTTCTCTTCCAATCAATGATACGGTACCGTCTTTTATGACCGCCACCTCTATGTCTTGAGGTGATTCGTCCATAATTATTTCTACCGCCTGATTTTTTCAAAGGCGCAAGAAGGCTTTTTTCCGGACCTTTATCAGAGAGATCGGACTGGATAATCGATACGTGATGCCTTTTGCCCGGTGATGTCGGTTTATGGGTCTTGATTGCCATTTTTCTTTCCGTTATCTAAGCTTTACACTCTTACTCGTCCAAAATAAAAAGGAATCGCTATGTTCTACAGCTCGGCAAGAAAATCAATCTCGCCTTCAGACAAAGTGATATAAGCCTTTTTCCAGTCACTGGTTCGTCCGACAGATTTCAGTCCGACCCTTTTTTTCTTACCGCGCACCATAGTGGTTCTGACTGCTGCAACTTTTACATCAAATAATTGCTCAACAGCCTGGCCAATCTCTATTTTATTTGCTCTCGGGTCAACCTTGAAAGCAATCGCACCGTGAGCTTCTTGCAGGCGACTGGACTTCTCGGTAAGGCAAGGGCACTTAACTATATTATGGAGTACTTTCATACCATCAGCCTCGTTTCAAGCTGTTCCAGACTCGACTGGATTACCATCAATTTCGGATATTTCAGAATATCGTATACATTCAGTCCGGCAACAGGCAAGGTTTTATACCCCACTGCATTACGTGCTGAAAGCTGAAGGTTTTCGCTCCCGTCACTCGTCACAATGAGACAATGATCAAAATCAAAGGCCTTCATCACATCGACAAATTCCTTTGTCTTGGGCGTATCCATTGCAAACTGATCAAGAATGACCACGTTACCTTCACTCATACGAGCTGAAAGAGCCATCCGCAAAGCCAACCTGCGAACCTTTTTCGGCAAAGAGTAACTATAATCTCTCGGCTTAGGTCCGAAGGTCGTACCACCACCGCGCCATATTGGGGAAGAATTACTTCCGGCTCGAGCTCTACCTGTTCCTTTCTGTCGCCACGGCTTAGCACCACCGCCGCGAACCTCGCCTCTTGTCTTTGTAGAGGCGGTTCCTCGGCGTCTATTGGCACGCTGCATACAGACTACTTCATGCAGTATTCCTGTATTGACCTCGACACCGAACAAATTATCATTTACTTCAATTTCCGCGACCTTTTCAGCCGAGGTATTCACTACATCACAAACTGACATGAGTATCTCCTTGCAGACACCTTAAGCACTTAGGCTTTGGTATAAATGCTGACCAAACCGTTTTTAGCGCCGGGGACCGCACCGTGAACCAAGAGGATGTTCTCATCTTCACGAACATCAATTACCGTGAGGTTCTTTACTGTTTGTTGATCAGTCCCCATGTGTCCCGGCATCTTCTTCCCCTTGACTACGCGTCCAGGATATGCACTACAACCGATTGAACCGGGCGCTCTATGAAAACCGGAGCCATGAGAGGCTTTACCGCCTCCGAAGCCATATCGCTTCATAACACCCTGATATCCACGACCCTTTGTTTTCCCGGTAATATCTACACTGTCTCCGATCTTTACAACCTCAGCCAAAGTGATATCCTGACCAATTTCATAGATGTCCGGCTCAGTTACCCGGAATTCTCGGACGTGATAATACCCGGTTCCACCTGATCGCTTAAAATGTCCGGCTTCGGGCTTGTTCAATCTGGACTCTCTTTTTTCCAAAAAACCGACTTGGATGGCATTGTAGCCTTCCTTACCTACAGTTTTTTTCTGCAATACCTTACAGGGGCCAGCTTCGATCACGGTAACAGAAATAGACCTTCCCATTTCATTATAAACTCGGGTCATTCCTACTTTCCGCCCCAGTATTCCATTTGTATTCGGCATTTGTTTACCTGTATGCTAACTCTATTCAAAGCGATTCACGCTGATCTGATCTTTGGCACGTTGTAACAAAGAGCGGCTACGGCAGCTTAATCTCCACATCAACACCGGCTGACAGCTGAAGCTTCATTAATGAGTCTATTGTCTGCTGGGTCGGCTCAAGAATATCAAGCAACCGTCGGTGAGTTCGCATCTCGAACTGCTCACGTGACTTCTTGTCTACATGCGGTGATCGTAATACCGTATACTTATTGATACTTGTAGGCAACGGAATCGGACCGGCAACTGTTGCACCGGTTCTTCTGGCTGTCTCAACTATTTCACGAGTCGACTGATCAAGTAATTTGTAATCATACCCTTTCAGTCGGATGCGAATTTTATCTGTGGGGATCATTTTTTCCTCTTACTCAATAATTTCGCTGATCACGCCAGCACCTACGGTACGACCGCCTTCACGGATAGCGAAACGAAGCCCGTCCTGCATAGCGATAGGCGTTATCAGCTCTCCCGTGATATGGATATTATCTCCGGGCATAACCATTTCCACACCGTCCTCAAGTGTACAAATTCCTGTCACATCGGTGGTACGGAAATAAAACTGGGGCCGGTAACCGTTAAAAAACGGCGTATGACGCCCACCTTCTTCCTTTGTCAGAATGTAGCACTCAGCCTTGAATTTCTTATGCGGTTTGATAGAACCGGGAGCAGCAAGAACCTGACCGCGAACAACCTCTTCACGCTTGGTTCCGCGCAACAGGGCACCGACATTATCACCAGCCTGCCCCTCATCAAGAATCTTGCGAAACATCTCAACACCGGTAATCGTGGTCTTCTGTGTTTCGCGAATACCGACGATCTCGATTTCATCACCAATGTGAATCACGCCGCTCTCAATACGACCGGTGGCAACTGTGCCACGACCCGAAATAGAGAAAACATCCTCAACTGGCATAAGAAAAGGCTTGTCAACATCACGCTGAGGTTCTGGCACCCAAGAATCAACAGACTCAATCAGGTCCCAGATACATTTTGCCTTAACCTCATCTTCAGGATTCTCCAGAGCCTCCAGAGCAGAACCCTGGATAATCGGTGTATCGTCACCTGAGAACTCATAATTATCCAGCAGTTCACGAAGCTCCATCTCAACCAGCTCAATCAACTCTTCGTCATCAACCTGATCACACTTGTTCAGAAAAACAACCATAGCCGGAACACCAACCTGACGCGCCAGCAGGATATGCTCACGGGTCTGCGGCATAGGACCGTCGGTAGCAGCAACAACAAGAATCGCACCATCCATCTGGGCGGCACCGGTAATCATATTCTTGATATAATCAGCATGACCGGGACAGTCTACATGAGCGTAATGACGCCCTTCACTCTCATACTCAACATGAGCGGTGGCAATGGTAATTCCGCGCTCTTTCTCTTCCGGAGCCTTGTCAATCTCGCTGAAATCTGTAAAATTAGCCTGACCCTTTGTTGACAACACCCGTGTGATAGCCGCTGTCAGAGTCGTCTTCCCATGATCAACATGACCGATGGTTCCAACATTGACATGCGGTTTTGTCCGCTCAAATTTCTCTTTCGCCATCTGCCTTACCTCTTGCTCTTTAAATCAAACGCCTCGAATCTTATGTATAATGGCCTCGGCCTGTTTAGCCGGAACCTCTAAAAATGCCTTAAACTGCATGGTAAAGGTCGCCCTTCCCTGTGTTGCGGAGCGTAGAGAGGTCGAATACCCGAACATCTTTGAAAGCGGCACACTAGCTTTCATCACCTGCACATTTCTCTCCGCCTCAACTCCGTCGACTTGGGCACCTTTCTTATTCAAATCGTTTATTACATCACCCAAGTACTCATCCGGAGTAACCACTTCAACAGCCATAATTGGCTCAAGAAGAACAGGATCAGCCTGAGCTATAGCCTTTCTACATGCCAAAACAGCTGCAACACCGAAGGCCATCTCCGTTGAGTTATCTTCATCGTATGACCCGCCAACCAACTCGACCTCTACATCAATCAAGGGATAGCCGATCAAAGGGCCAGAATCAAAAGTATCACGAACGCCTTTTTCAATGGCAGTAAGGAACTCCGATGGAATCTGTTTTTTGTCCACACGGGAAACAAACTGTAAACCCGTATCGCGCTCACCAGGTTTCAGCTGAAGAACAACATGTCCGTATTGTTCTTTTGCCCCGCCTTGGCTCTCAAAACGTCCTTCACCGGAAGCTGGACGAGTAATAGTCTCTTTATACGCTACCTGTGGCGTACCCACATTAGCAGAGACCTTGAACTCTTTAATTAACCGATCAACTATTATTTCCAGGTGGAGTTCACCCATTCCAGAGATAATCTGCTGGCCAGTATCTTCGTTCAAGCTTACTCGAAAACTGGGGTCTTCACAGGCAATTTTACCCAGACTTTCTGCGAGCTTTACTTCATCAGCCTTACTTCTCGCCTCAATAGCGACACCAATAACAGGCTCGGGGAAGTCCATAGTATCCAAGACAATATAGTCACCAAGTCCACAAAGGGTGTCGCCGGTCATTGTAAATTTTAACCCGACAACAGCACCAATATCACCGGCACCTATAGTCTGAACTTCCTCACGCTTATTCGCATGAAGCTTAATTAATTTTGCGATCTTTTCTTGTTTCCGCTTCAGCGGATTAAAGACCTTATCACCGACGTTCAGCTCACCAGAGTACACTCTAATGAAAGCTAAATTGCCAATGAAGGGGTCTGATTGCAGCTTAAAAACTAAGCCACAAAATTTTTCACTCCGTACCAGTTTACGGACAAGCGGCGCACCGTCCTTATCCTCCCCCTCAACTTGGGGGACATCTACGGGCGAGGGCAGATACCAAGTGACTGCATTAAGTAAAGGCTGTATGCCTTTATTTTTAAAGGCAGAGCCACACAGTACAGGTACCAGCCGCAAGGCTAACGTTGCATCTCGCAAAGCCTTACGAATCTCACCGGGAGAGATCTCTTGATCATCTAAATATTTTTCCATGATGCCCTCATCGAAGTCGGCCAACTTCTCGAGGAGCGTCATACGGGCGGCCGATGAATTGCTTTTTATATCATCAGGAATCTCTTCTTCATGGACCGTTCCACCCTTATCACTCTCATCGTAGCGATACAGCTTTTGCTCTATGAGGTCTATGGTCCCTGAAAAAGTCTCTTCACTACCGTACGGCAAAGCCAAAACAACAGGAATAGCTGCGAGAGATTCTTCTATCTCTCCAACAACCCTATCGAAATCAGCACCGACACGGTCCATTTTATTTACAAAGGCGATACGTGGGATATGATAACGATCTGCCTGACGCCAAACTGTCTCAGATTGAGGTTCAACGCCACCGACCGCACAAAAAACCGCCACTACGCCATCTAAAACACGCAGGCACCGCTCAACCTCAACGGTAAAATCTACATGGCCCGGAGTATCAATAATGTTAACCCGAAAGCCAGCCCACTCGCAAGTAGTCGCAGCGGAAGTAATAGTTATTCCGCGTTCCTGCTCTTGCTCCATCCAGTCCATAACAGCAGTGCCGTCATGAACCTCACCTATTTTATGGGAGCGGCCAGTATAATAAAGAATCCGCTCCGTCGTCGTCGTCTTGCCCGCGTCAATATGGGCCATTATCCCAATATTGCGAACACGAGATAATGCTCCATTATCAGCCACTGGTCACCCTACATGTTTTTTTCTTAGCCTACATCCAGCCAGCCAAAAGAGAAACAGACGTTACCAGCGATAATGAGCAAAGGCTTTATTTGCCTCAGCCATTTTATGCGTATCATCTCGCTTCTTCACTGACGAACCCCTATTATTATAGGCGTCAATCAACTCCGCTGCGAGCTTCTCAGACATAGAACGCCCAGAACGACTCTTTGCAAAACTGATAACCCAGCGAATAGCAAGTGCATTACGTCGATCAGGACGAACCTCAACAGGAACCTGATAGGTCGCGCCACCAACTCGTCGACTCTTCACTTCTACTCTCGGACGAACATTCTCCATAGCTGTCTCGAAAACAGCCAGAGGTTCCTCTTCGGAAAGCTTCTCCTCTACAACAGCCATCGCGTCATAAAACATACGCCGAGCCAGTGATTTCTTCCCATCCAGCATCAGGCCGTTGGTAAACCTAGAAACCAAAACAGAGTTATATTTCGGATCGGCCTCAACAGCGCGCTTATTTTGTAACTTCTTCCTCGGCATACCTTTACACCCCGATAAATCTTACAATATAACTATTTAGGACGCTTTGCGCCATATTTAGACCGCCCCTGCTTTCTATCACTCACCCCTAAAGCATCCAACGTACCACGAACAACATGATAACGAACACCGGGCAGATCCTTCACACGACCACCGCGAACCAAGACAACGGAATGCTCCTGCAAATTATGACCTATGCCAGGTATATAAGAGGTGACTTCAATTCCGTTTGTCAATCTCACCCTTGCAACTTTACGCAAAGCAGAGTTTGGCTTCTTAGGGGTCGTTGTATATACACGAACACAGACACCACGCCTCTGCGGACAGTTCTGCAGCGCAGGCGTATCTGAACGCTTAACCTGCTTCTTTCTTCTTTTCCTAACGAGCTGATTAATAGTGGGCATCTTCCCTTACCTTTTCAATATAATATACACTCTCTATCTGCGTAAAAAGCAACAGACAGATACTCTATCATCTTTAACACCAAGCGTCAAGCAAAAACAATCACCATGTCATTTAATTTTGTATCTCGACAAGCCGGTTCCGGCTGAAATCAAGCGACCCATGATAACGTTTTCCTTTAAACCGTCCAGTGTATCGACTCTTCCGGCCATTGCCGCATTGGTCAAGACCTTGGTTGTTTCCTGGAAGGAAGCCGCTGAAATAAATGAGTCAGTAGATAATGACGCCTTAGTTACTCCTAGTAACTGAGGCTCAGCAGAGGCCGGCTGCATCCCCGCATCCATCATCCGTTTGTTCTCATCGTAAAACATCCATTTTTCCGTGAGCTGATCAAGCATAAACTTGGTATCGCCCGGATCGGTAACCTTGACCCTCTTCAACATCTGACGAACAATCGTTTCGATATGCTTGTCATTGATTTTAACGCCTTGGAGACGATAAACTTCCTGAATTTCATCAACAAGAAATTGCGCCAGCTCTTCCTCACCTTTAATTCGCAGGATATCGTTAGGAAGAATGGATCCATCCATCAACGCATCACCGGCCTTTACATAATCGCCTTCATGAACGGTAACATGCTTTGCCTTTGGTACCAGGTATTCTCTCGGCTCACCGGTTTCCGGTGTTACGACAACCCGTCGCTTGCCTTTGAGTTCTTTACCAAAGCCGATTCGACCATCAATTTCCGTAACAATGGCCTGTTCCTTGGGTTTACGTACCTCAAAGAGCTCTGCGACCCGTGGCAGACCACCTGTAATATCCTTGGTCTTCGTGGTTTCACGCGGAATCTTTGCCACCACAGTACCAGCCGTGACCTCTGCCCCCTCATCCACCGAAATAATTGATCCAACCGGCAACGGATAACGGGCCTCGTGCTGAAGCTCAGGCAGTTTAATAGTACGACCGCGACCATCTTTCAAAGAAATTCGCGGGCTAGAGTGCTTAGCAGTGGTGGCGTGAATAATGACCCTGGAAACCTTTCCGGTTACCTGATCAACACGCTCCTGCATGGTGTCACCCTCAATGATATCGCCGTACTTGATCCGACCTGGGGCCTCAGCAACAATGGGAATAGCAAAAGCATCCCAATCGGCAATCACAGTCCCAGGCTCAACTCGTGCGCCATCAGCAACCCGTACTTCTGCACCATAAGGAACAGAAAAACGCTCTCTGCTCACATCCTGGTCATCAACAACGGTAATTTCCGCATTACGGTTCATAACCACCTCGAACCCGATAGCGTTGGTTACCGAATGCAAGCCCTTGTAGCGTACAATACCGCTACGCTGGCTGCGAATTTCAGCCTGTTCAACGGATCGACTCGCAGTACCACCAATATGAAAAGTACGCATGGTCAACTGGGTGCCCGGCTCACCGATGGACTGGGCAGCGATAATGCCGACCGCTTCACCGATATTCACCATATGACCGCGTCCGAGGTCTCGACCATAGCACTTGGCACAAACCCCACGCCGTGATTCACAGGTCAGTACCGAACGAATCCGTACCCTATCAATAGCAGCAGCTTCAATGGCTTCAACCTTCTCCTCAGTGATTTCCTCATCCATCTCAACGATGATTTCACCAGATTCCGGGTCAACAATATCATCACTTGCAACCCGACCAAGAATCCGCTCACCAATGCGAACAATAACTTCGCCACCATCTAACAGAGGCTCGGCAACAGTGTAGCGCATTGTGCTACAGTCCTTCTCTACAATCGTTGAATCCTGGGCAACGTCAACTAATCGTCTTGTCAGGTAACCGGAGTTCGCTGTCTTCAGAGCTGTATCTGCAAGACCTTTACGAGCACCATGCGTCGAAATAAAATACTCAAGAACGGACAGACCTTCACGGAAGTTCGCCTTAATCGGCGTTTCAATAATGGCACCGGAAGGTTTCGCCATCAAGCCACGCATACCGGCCAGCTGCCTAATCTGATCCTTCGAACCACGAGCACCGGAGTCGGCCATGATATAGACCGAGTTGAAGCTCTTGAGCTCCTGAACCTGACCTTTTCCGTCCGGGACATAATCCACAGACATCTCTTCCATCATTTCCTGGGTAATCTTATCCGTTGCTTTTGACCAGATATCAACGATCTTATTATATTTCTCACCATCAGTGATCAGACCGTCCGAATACTGCTCATCAACTTCCGCCGCCTTACGCTCGGACTCTTCAACAAATTCCTCTTTGTTGACCGGAATCTTCATATCATTAATGCAGATGGAAATCCCCGCCTGTGTGGCCTGCTCATACCCGAGGTCCTTCAGACGATCCGCAAGAATAACCGTATCCTTTGTTCCAGCATGCCGGTAGGTATAATCCACCAGAAAACCCAGCTCTTTCTTAGAAAGTTCCTTGTTGACTACGGCAAAAGGAACGCTCTCGGGCAGAAGCTCACCAACAAGAATTCTTCCAATTGTTGTTGCAACCAATTCACCGTTCAGGCGCAACTTAACCCGGGCCTGAAGATGGGCAGCACCATGGTCATAGGCCATCCGAGCTTCAGCAGGACAGCTGAAAATCATTCCTTCACCGGCAACGGCGTAGCGCTCTCTGGTCATATAATACAAACCGAGGACAATGTCCTGACTTGGTATAATGACCGGGCTACCGCTGGCCGGAGACAGGATATTATTGGTGGACATCATCAGAACCCTGGCCTCAACCTGGGCTTCCACCGACAAGGGGAGATGCACAGCCATCTGATCGCCGTCAAAATCGGCGTTAAAAGCAGAGCAGACCAAGGGGTGCAGCTGGATAGCCTTGCCCTCTATGAGAACAACCTCAAAAGCCTGCATACCGAGCCTATGCAAAGTCGGTGCGCGGTTCAAAATAACTGGATATTCGCGAACGATATCATCAAGAACATCCCAAACCTCTTTCGCACCTTTTTCGACCATCTTACGGGCACTCTTGATGGTCGTTACATAGCCTAATGTTTCAAGCTTATTATAAATAAAGGGTTTAAAAAGCTCTTGAGCCATCTTCTTGGGCAGACCACATTGATGCAGACGCAGATGAGGACCAACCACGATAACAGAACGACCGGAGTAGTCAACACGCTTACCCAACAGGTTCTGGCGGAAACGCCCCTGCTTTCCTTTGAGCATGTCAGACAACGACTTCAGTGGACGTTTGTTCGGTCCGGTAATGGTACGGCCCCGCCGTCCATTATCAAAAAGAACGTCAACAGCCTCCTGCAGCATCCGTTTCTCGTTCCGGATAATGATATCCGGTGCATCCAGCTCCAGCAAACGCTTCAAACGGTTATTGCGGTTAATGACCCGACGATACAAATCGTTCAGATCAGAGGTTGCAAAACGACCGCCTTCCAACGGCACCAGAGGACGCAAATCCGGGGGCAGAACAGGGATAACCTCCAAGATCATCCATTCAGGACGATTACCGGAATCACGAAAGGCTTCAGCAACATTCAAACGCTTGCCAAGCTTAGTCCGTTTGGTAACAGAACCGGTTTCTTTCATATCCTTGCGCAACTGTGCAGACAGTTCAACAAGATCCAGCTCCTTCAGCATATCGCGAATGGCTTCAGCACCGATCCCGACTTCAAAAGCCCCTGGGAATTGCTCCATTGCCTCCTGATACTGCTCCTCATTGAGCAAGGTTCCTGGCGGGATGCTCTCCACCTCGGAGCGAACAACAGCATAGGACTCAAAGTACAGTATCCGTTCCATCTCCTTGAGCGTCATATCCAATATTGACCCGATCTTCGTGGGCAATGACTTGAGAAACCAGATATGGGCAACAGGAGCGGCTAATTTAATATGGCCGAGGCGCTCTCGCCGAACCTTTGACTGAATAACCTCAACACCGCATTTTTCACAGACCACACCTCTGTGCTTCATGCGTTTATACTTCCCGCAATTACACTCGTAGTCCTTAACAGGCCCGAATATCTTTGCGCAGAATAATCCGTCCCGCTCCGGCTTGAAGGTACGGTAGTTAATGGTCTCGGGTTTTTTTACTTCACCGTGGGACCACTCAAGTATCTTTGTCGGTGATGCAAGGGAAATTTTAACCTTGTCAAAAACAAGCGGCCCTTTCGGCTTGTTAAAAAAGCTGAACAGTTCTTCCACGAAGATTACCCTCCCCTGTTAATGCCGCAGCAGTATGCCTGCCGCTTTCAAAATCATAATCTATAAATGCTACGTTGCTACGTTATTGCCTGTGCGTTCTGTTATTTATCATCCGTCGATAACAGTTCAACATTCAGACAAAGCCCTTTCAATTCCTTCACCAGAACGTGAAAGGACTCAGGCAACCCAGCATCAAGGAAATTATTGCCCTTGACTATCTTCTCATACATTGAGGTTCTTCCTTCAACATCATCAGATTTGACGGTAAGAAATTCCTTCAAGGTATAAGCGGCGCCATACGACTCCATAGCCCAGACCTCCATCTCTCCGAGTCGCTGTCCGCCGAACTGGGCTTTTCCACCCAAAGGCTGCTGCGTGACCAAAGAGTACGGTCCTGTAGAACGAGCATGAATCTTATTGTCGACCAGATGGTGCAGTTTGAGCATGTACATAACCCCGACTGTCACCTTATTATCAAATTTATCTCCGGTAAGACCATCGTACAACGTGGACTGCCCAACCTCATCCACTCCGGCTTCTATGAGCATATTACGAATTTCTGCCTCTGTGGCACCATCAAAGACCGGTGTGGCCATATGAATACCGTGGCCGTACTTTCGTATCTTATCAATCAGCTCATCATCTGAGAGGCCACTGGTTATTGCGGTATACTCTTCCTCGGAATAAATTGTCTGAAGACGATCCTTGACCTGCTCAACCTCGTAAGCAAGAGCCAATTTCTGGACCTGCTCTCCCAGGCGTTTGGCAGCAAAGCCCAGATGACACTCAAGCACCTGACCGACATTCATTCGCGAGGGAACACCCAGAGGATTTAGAACCACATCAACAGTGGTTCCGTCGGCGAAGAAAGGCATATCCTCTTCCGGCAGCAATCTGGAAACAACACCCTTGTTCCCGTGCCGTCCAGCCATCTTATCACCGACAGCCAACTTACGCTTGGTGGCAACATAAATTTTTACCATTTTGACGACGCCTGGAGGAAGATCATCACCTTTTTCCATCCTGTCGACAATACCTTCATAGCGCTCACGAACGGCCTGGGCCTGACGGGAGTAGGTATTGAAAATATTCTCCAGATCGTCTTCGTACTTAGCCCGTTCTGAGAAATCAAGGCCGCGTAGCTGATCAAACTCCACTGCACCCAAGCTTTCTTCAGTCAGTTTTTTGCCAAGAGGAAGAATCACCTGACCTTCTGCATCAAGGATGTCCTTTTTAGCTGTCCGATTCACGAGCAGGTCGCATAATTTTTTGCGAGCCCCATTTTTCAGACTGCTGATCTCAGCTTCAATATCTCGATTCAGACGATTGATTTCTTGCTCCTCAATCATCTGACTGCGCTCGTCTTTATCCACGCCTTTGCGGGAAAAGACTTTCGCATCAATAACTACACCCTCTACGCCGGGAGGTACTCTCAGTGAAGTATCTTTGACATCACCTGCTTTTTCTCCGAAAATAGCCCGCAGAAGTTTTTCCTCAGGTGACAGCATGGTCTCCCCTTTCGGGGTTACCTTACCGACCAGCATATCGCCAGCATGAATTTCCGCACCGATCTGGATGATTCCCGAATCGTCAAGATTGCGCAAAGCCTCATCGCCTATATTCGGAATATCACGAGTTATCTCCTCCTTGCCCAACTTTGTATCACGGGCAACCACATCAAATATCTCGATGTGAACCGAGGTAAAGGTATCCTCTTTGAGAAGACGCTCATTAATCAGGATGGAATCTTCAAAGTTGTATCCGCGCCAAGGCATAAAAGCGATGGTCACATTTTTCCCCAGAGCAAGCTCACCCATCTCGGTGGAGGGGCCGTCTGCCAACACATCCCCTTTTTTCACCCGCAAACCGGGCAAGACCAGCGGCTTCTGATTAAAACAGGTATTCTGGTTTGTCTTTTTATACTTTGAAAGTCGGTAAACGCCGATTCCGTTGTTGAAATTATCCGTCCCCGGCTCATCGTAACGAATCACCACCCGGTTGGCGTCAACCTCTTCGACTACACCGTCACCGCCAGCCAACAGACAGGCTCCTGAATCCTGGGCCAAGTTCTTCTCAACCCCTGTTCCGACAAGGGGAGAGGCTGGCTTAAGGAGCGGTACAGCCTGGCGCTGCATGTTGGACCCCATCAAGGCCCGGTTAGCATCATCATTTTCCAGGAAGGGTATCAAGGAAGCTGCAACAGAAACCAGCTGATTCGGCGCAATATCCATTGCCGTTACTTCATCAGAAGGAACCGTAACAACCTCGCCGTCCATACGGGCAATCAAGGTGTCATCAATAATCATTCCGTCCTCACCCACATGGATGTTGGCCGGAGCAACCACATTGCCCTGCTCCTGAAGAGCGGTATAATCTTTAATCTCGTCTGTGACCTTACGATCCTTAACCACGCGATAGGGGGACTCTATAAAGCCGTAGGTGTTAACCTTTGCATAGGTTGCCAGTGATACGATAAGTCCGATGTTCGGACCCTCCGGTGTTTCAACCGGACAAATACGACCATAATGGGTAGGATGAACATCGCGTACCTCAAAACCAGCTCGCTCTCTGGTCAGACCGCCCGGTCCTAATGCCGACAGGCGCCGCTTATGGGTCACCTCGGAAAGAGGGTTGGTCTGATCCATAAACTGAGAGAGCTGTGAGGTAGCAAAAAACTCTTTCACAGCCGAGGTCACAGGCTTCGGATTGACAAGGTCATGGGGCATCAGGGTTTCAACTTCCTGAAGATTCATCCGCTCCTTGATCGCCCGTTCCATCCGAACCAGACCCATCCGATACTGATTTTCGCAGAGCTCACCGACTGTACGTACCCGACGATTACCGAGGTGATCAATATCATCACCTTCGCGCAGCTCATCCTTCAGTCGAACCAGATGCTTCACACCGAGAATGATATCTTCCTTGGTCAGGGTACGATGTTCTATCGGCGTATCAAGACCAAGCTTGGAGTTAATTTTATAACGCCCTACAACAGAAAGATCATATGTGGCAGGATCGTAAAAGAGTTTATTAAAAAACTCCTGAGCGATTTCAACAGTCGGAGGGCTGGAAGGTCTGAGCCGCCGATAAATTTCGATCAGAGCTTGGTCGCCGTTCTTCACTTTATCAACAGACAAGGTCTTTCTGAATGATTCAGAAATATTCACATTGTCTATATAAAGAACCTCAAAGCTAGCTATATTATTCGCCCGTATCGTTTCGATCAGCTCCTCGGTCAGTCGATCATTACATTTCGCCAGAATTTCTCCGGTTTCTGGATGAAGCAGATCAATAACCAGCACCCGGTCAAGGAGTTCTTCAGCGGAAAACTCTATGGAATCTATACCGGCTTTTGCAATTCTTTTCGCCAGGGCCTTGGAGAGCTTTCTCCCTTTCTTCCCGAGCACTTCTCCGTCAGCGGGATTCACCAAATCTGAGCTCAGACGCTGGCCAATAAAGGTTTCCGGCTGGAAAAGAATTCTGAAACCGCTTTCCGTTACCTGAACAGTATCTACGGGATAAAATTCCCGCAGCAACTCCTCATCGGTATACCCGAGAGCTCTGAGCAAGGTCGTCACCGGCAGCTTACGCCTTCTGTCGATACGAACATGGAGAATATCTTTTATGTCAAACTCAAAATCAAGCCAAGAACCGCGTACCGGAATAATTCGTGCAGAATACAGGCGTTTATTCGAGGCATGGGACTTCCCATTATCATGGGTATAAAAAAGTCCCGGAGAGCGCTGCAGCTGATTAACAATAACTCGCTCTGTTCCGTTTATTATAAAGACACCGTCATCGGTCATCAACGGGAGCGAGCCGAGAAATACTTCCTGCTCCTTAATGTCGCGGACGCTCTGAACACGAGTCTCCTCATCAATCTCAAAAGTGATCAGGCGGACTGTTATTTTGACAGGGACCTCATAGGTCATCCCTCGTTCGATACACTCGGAAACAGTATATTTATGCTCTCCGAACGAATAATTCACAAACTCTAATGTACAGAGTCCGTTAAAATCGCTTATCGGGAAAATGTTGCTAAAAATCGCCTGCAGACCGACATCTTCTCGCTGAGACGGATCAACATTCATCTGCAGAAAACGGTCATAGGAGTGCCGCTGCATAGCAATAAGATGCGGTGGTTCTACAAGCTTGCGTGTTTTGGCAAATCCCTTGCGTACTCTTTTCATGATCCCCTCTTGTATACTATCTGCAAAATTCAGCTTTAACAACGAGTTGAATCCTATCCATGAGTCTTCTCACCATCCTTGGATACAATGTAACTCGTTGGCCGGTCCACAAACGCAGTAACGCCACGAGGGAGACTCCCCCATAGCGTTACTAAATAACATCCTGACTGACAAATACTCTCAGCCACAAACAGCTGAAGCTGCCCGGTTACTTGATTTCTACAGTACCACCTACGGCTTCAATCTTTCCTTTGATCTCTTCAGCTTCTTCCTTGGTAACTCCTTCTTTGATCGGAGCAGGTACACTTTCTACCAGGGCTTTTGCCTCTTTAAGACCGAGAGCGGTAATTCCGCGTACTTCTTTAATGACCTTGATCTTCTGATCACCGGTTATGGTCAGAATTGCGTCAAACTCTGTCTGCTCGGCAGCAGCAGCTCCACCAGCATCACCAGGCATTGCGGCCATGGCAACCGGGGCGGCTGCGGAAACACCAAACTTATCTTCCAGAGCTTTAACCAGTTCAGCAACCTCAAGAAGGGTCATTTTCTCTACAAGTTCTACTACCTGCTCAATAGCTTCAGACATCTTTCATTCCTCCGGATATAAAAAAATAGCTTAATTTTCTTTCTGATCTTTTATCGCCTGCAGCGCATAGACCAAACTACTGGGCGCTGCATTCAATGTACGGACAAGTTTTGTCGGTACTGCGGCAAGCACACCACACAACTGACCAAGCAGTTGTTCTTTGCTCGGTAATTTTGACAAAGCAACTACGTCATCAGCACTCAACATTTTTCCTTCAAAAATTGCTGAGCGTACAACCAGTGCTTCATTTTCCTTTGAAAAATCAGCTAAGGCTTTAGCTGATCCCACAGGTTCGTCAAAACTCACAGCGACAGCTGTCGTACCAGTAAAGTCCTGCGCTAACCCCTCAAACTCTGTACCCTGTACAGCCAGTTTAAGAAGGGTATTCTTGGCAACCTGAATCTGCCCCCCCTGCTCACGCAGAGAAACACGAAGTTGCTCAAATTCAGTTACTTTTAATCCGCGGTAATCAGCTACTACTGCGAATTTGGCATTGGCAAAGGTATCTTTCAGCTCATCTACCTTTTTCGCCTTACTTTCGCGATTCAACTGTTACACCTCCTAGAAATTAGGCACGGGATTGTCGCAGAACAACAGAAATGAAATGTGTTATTAATTCTTTCCGAACGCAGAAAGCGAACATAATACGTTTGAAAGAAATTCACTGGTCTCGGCTGGCAACCTAATGATTATTAAACAGAACTGTACCTGCTATCTTTGACCGTCCCAAGCTATAAAAACGACGTTACTCTCAACTTTTGTAACGAAATAACTTCTTCTTTTCGAAACATACAAAATTTCACTCGGTCTCCCGACTTTCGATCAAAAGACGAGCGAAGAATATATCAGGCCTTAATCAAGGCTCGAATCTGTACAGGATCAACCTTAACACCAGGCCCCATAGTGCTGGACAGGGTGATTGATCGTAAATAAATACCCTTACTTGTCGAAGGCTTCAGCTGTATCAATTTATCAACAAAATGAGCAATATTTGCTACCAGCTTTTCAGATCCGAAGGAACGCTTACCGATCAACGCGTGAATGATCCCTGCCTTATCAGACTTAAAATCTACTTTTCCCTTTTTTGTTTCCTGAACAACGCGCTCAATATCAAAGGTAACAGAGCCGAGCTTAGCATTGGGCATCAAATTTCTCGGACCTAAAACGCGACCGATTTTTCCCACTTCACCCATCATGTCAGGAGTTGCTATTGTTTTATCAAACTCTAGCCAACCTTCTTTAATTTTATTCACCAACTCCTCAGAGCCAGCATAATCAGCGCCTGCTGCCAAGGCTTCTGCCTCTTTTTCACCTTTAGCAAAAACGAGGACGCGTACATCCTTGCCTGTACCATTTGGCAGGATAACGGAGGCGCGAACCATTTGATCTGCGTGCCGGGGATCAATTCCCAGCCGAACAGCAACGTCAACTGATTCATCAAATTTTGCGCAACTATTTGCAAGCAAAAGATTAACGGCGTCTTCCAAAGAGTATAAAACGCCTCTCTCAATCCCTTCAGCTGCTTTTCGGTACTGCTTACCATGTTTTGGCATAATCAACCTCTATTTGTCTCCCACACTCTCTCAATAAACAGGCGTGGTACGAACGAAAAATAAATCTCGTATAAACTGACTCAGTCGACGATTGTGATCCCGCAACTCCGAGCAGTTCCTTCAATAATCTTTATCGCCTGCTCAACACTGTATGCATTCAAATCCGGCATCTTGAGTTCAGCAATTTCTTTGATCTTATCTCTTCCGATCTCAGCAACACGCTCTTTCTTCGGGTTACCGGATCCTTTCTGTAAACCAACAGCTTTAAAAAGAAGCACAGATGCAGGCGGAGTCTTTGTAATAAAACTAAAGGACCGATCACTATAAACTGTAATAACAACAGGAATGATCATGTCACCTTCTGACTGGGTCTTCGCATTGAAGGCCTTGCAGAAATCCATGATATTTACGCCATGCTGCCCTAAAGCCGGTCCTACCGGGGGAGAGGGATTAGCCTTTCCGGCCGGTATTTGCAGTTTTATATATGATTGAATTTTTTTTGCCATGATTCACTCCTCCACGGACCTACCTGGAGTTTTTAATTATTGCTTACCTGCATATACTCAAGCTCAACCGGAGTTGAACGCCCAAAGATAGAGACCATAACTCGAACTCTCCCTTTATCAGGAAAAACCTCGTCAACTGTTCCTTCAAAATTTGCAAAAGGACCTTCAGTCACACGAACAATATCACCCACCTCAAAGACAACCTTGGGAATGGGCTTCTCAGCGCCTTCTTCTATGCGCACGATAATTTTATTCGCTTCCTGCTCTGTCAACGAAGGAATCAGCTTATAAACTTGACCACCGGCTGCTGCACTCTGCCCGCTGTTTACACCGACAAAACCGGTAACGCGCTGAGTTTCCATAACCGTGTGCCAGGAATGCTCATTCATTTCCATTAGCACCAGTATATAGCCGGGGAAAAACTTACGCTCTGAAGTTTTCCGCTCTCCCTTAACCATCTCGACTACCTGTTCGGTGGGGACTAGGATATCGCCAAAAAAATCCCCTTGGCCAGCCTGCCTGATATTATCTTCAAGCGTTGCTTTAACCTTCACCTCAAAACCGGTATGAGTGTGAACTATATACCATTTCTTTGCCATGATATGCCTAATGCCTATTGCAGAACCAGCCCTACCAACTTCCCGAGGAACAAATCTACAGCTCCCAGATATACGGAAAGTAGCACAGTCAATAAAATGACAAAACCCGACAAACCAAAAGTCACCTTCCGGTCAGGCCAGACAATTTTTTTAAATTCAACGACTACTTCATGATAAAAACGGCGAATGTTTCCAGGAGCAAGTACAAAGGACGATGCACCATCATCCCCGGAACCACTCTTTGCAGTACTTTTCTTTTTTTTATTCGTCATTTCCTTTCAGCACCCAGCAGAAAAAAATGGCAGGCCAGGAGGGACTCGAACCCCCAGCACTCGGATTTGGAGTCCGATGCTCTACCAATTAGAGCTACTGGCCTGCACAACATTCGCTACGAATTCTACCTGCGTAACTAACTTTTACTCGCTGTAAAAACTACTTTGTTTCCTTGTGTGCAGTATGTGTTCTGCAAAAAGGACAGTATTTTTTCAGCTCAAGCTTATGAGGTATTGTTCTTTTGTTTTTTGTCGTCGTATAATTCCTTTGCTTGCATTCCATGCAGGCAAGCGTAATTATATCTCTCATACCGCAACCCCCTGATATATAGACTCCGGCGACCAGAAGGTCAAACCGGAGTCACGTTCTTCAAGCATTCTTTTCATCAGGATGAATATCCTGATGAAAACCTACTCGATAACTTCACTAATTACGCCAGCACCTACGGTACGACCGCCTTCACGAATAGCGAAGCGAAGTCCTTCCGTCATAGCGATAGGTGTGATCAGCTCTCCCGTGATATGGATATTATCTCCGGGCATAACCATCTCCACGCCATCCTCAAGTGTACAGATCCCTGTCACATCAGTGGTACGGAAATAAAACTGAGGGCGGTAGCCGTTAAAAAACGGGGTGTGTCGCCCGCCTTCTTCCTTTGTCAGGATATAGCACTCCGCTTTGAACTTCTTATGGGGAGTGATAGAGCCTGGCTTAGCCAACACCTGACCACGAACGATATCTTCACGCTTGGTTCCACGCAACAGCGCACCAACGTTATCACCAGCCTGACCTTCATCAAGAATCTTACGGAACATCTCAACACCGGTAATCGTGGTCTTCTGCGTATCGCGAATACCAACAATCTCAATCTCATCACCAATGTGAATCACGCCGCTCTCAATACGACCAGTAGCAACTGTGCCACGACCAGAGATAGAAAAAACATCCTCAACAGGCATCAAGAAAGGCTTATCAACATCACGCTGAGGTTCTGGAACCCAAGTATCAACGGCCTCAATCAGATCCCAGATACATTTAGCCTTGACCTCGTCTTCTGGATTCTCAAGAGCCAACAGAGCAGACCCCTGAATAATCGGTGTATCATCACCTGAGAACTCGTAATTATCCAGCAGCTCACGAAGCTCCATCTCAACCAGCTCAATCAGCTCTTCGTCATCAACCTGATCACACTTATTCAGGAAAACAACCATAGCAGGAACACCGACCTGACGCGCTAACAGGATATGCTCACGGGTCTGCGGCATAGGACCGTCGGTAGCAGCAACAACAAGGATCGCGCCATCCATCTGGGCAGCACCGGTGATCATATTCTTGATATAATCAGCATGGCCTGGACAGTCTACATGAGCGTAATGACGACTTACACTCTCATACTCAACGTGAGCGGTAGCGATGGTAATTCCGCGCTCTTTCTCTTCCGGTGCTTTATCAATCTCACTAAAATCTGTGAAATTAGCCTGACCCTTTGTTGACAACACTCGTGTGATAGCCGCTGTCAGGGTAGTCTTACCATGATCAACATGACCGATGGTTCCAACATTGACATGCGGCTTTGTCCGCTCAAACTTCGCTTTTGCCATTACTATGTCTCCCCAGACAATTTTTCTTCTCTCTACCGACTATCACTTCCACATCGGCAATCTTGGAGCCCACGACCGGACTTGAACCGGTGACTTCCTCCTTACCAAGGAGGTACTCTACCACTGAGTTACGTGGGCACAAAAAACTTAAACTAACTCTACATATGGAGCGGGAAACGAGACTCGAACTCGCAACCCTCAGCTTGGAAGGCTGATGCTCTACCAATTGAGCTATTCCCGCACATGCACAAAAAAGAACAGGCAGCACATTTCATGCGCATGCCTGTTACGTGCTAAATGGTGGAGGGGGGAGGATTTGAACCTCCGAAGGCGCTGCCGACAGATTTACAGTCTGTTCCCTTTGACCACTCGGGAACCCCTCCAAACTCGAAAAACAATAAATAGCCGCCAAGCCTCAAACTTGGCATCTCTTCACCGGCTTTCGAACGCTGGAGCTGGCGATGGGACTTGAACCCGCAACCCCCTGATTACAAATCAGGTGCTCTACCAATTGAGCTACGCCAGCGCTACGATTTGTGGAGCGAATTATACAGCACCTACAATCCCTTTGCAAGCTTTTTTTTACTGCTCAAACAAAAAAACCAGACTTTGCAAGTCTGGTTTTTAAAACACCGCCTTGAAACAAGGAGTTATACAGAGAATTATCCGTTATTGACCGGGTTCTTCACATACGCAGAGTCCCTGTACCGTTCAAAAGTCATAGCACAGGTTCTATAAACCAGATGGGCAAATTTGGTGTAGGGCATATAGAGGAAAAGCATCATAACGGAAACGAGATGCAGATAATATACCAAGTATCCCAGTTTCACCACACCGAGAAGACGCAGGATTTCCGCTCCCAAACCGGTCACACCAACTCCAGCAATCATCCAGATGAGAAACCAGTCATAAAAGGTATTACCAGCTTGCTTCTTCTCAACCATCTCATTCCGGTTTTTCCAAAGAATGACAATACCGACAAGCAGAGCAACCGCTGCAACATTAGCGACCATCTTGACAGGATTCAACATGGACATCGGCCCGTGCAAGGACGGTATAAAATAGCCAAGAATATCCTGAGAAACAAAGGAGTAGGTCGTGACAAGAAACAATCCGATAAAGGACCACATCAGTGGCTGATGCCCACGAATACGATCCTGGTTTTCCTCACACTTTTTAAAACGATCATGCTGAACAATCTCGACAAGAGAAGGCCACAGGAACTCTTTCACAAACTGAGGAACTGAAGGACGGTACAGTGCTTCACCCACCCCGGCATTCTCAGACATTTTCCGCCACAGGGCTGTCACGCCTTTAAAGGAGGCAAAGGCTGCCAAGGCTGCTGTGGGGATCATGAAGGAGTTGATAAAAAATACATTTCTGCTCAACAGCTTAATGCCAAAAAAAGTAACATATCCGCCGCCGAAGAAATTACTGAAACCGTCATGGAGAAACTCTTCATGGGGAAGAACATTTGACCCAGAAATCAGCCAGACCAAGAAAACAACCAGCGCTGGTATCGCGACAAGAAAGGGTAAATTTTTCCCCGATGATGCCAAGTTAGCCAGCGGCGCAGGCCATCCGTAAAATTTATAGGCATAGGCGCGAATCGCACCCATAACATCGCCGGGCTTAGCACCACGCGGACAATGGGCTGTACAATCACCGCAATGGTGACAGAGCAGCATATTCGGATCACCGATCAATTTATCCTTGAGCCCCCACTGCGAATAAATCATCTGCTGACGGGGAAAAGGATTCTCATCAGTGGAAAGAGGACAGACCACTGAGCAGGTGGCGCATTGGAAGCATTTTTTCAGGGTATCACCCCCGGCCTCCTTCATGTCCTTAATAAATTGAATATCCGGTTGTACGTTCATAGACATTTTCTTTCTCCTGTCCTGAAAGCTTTTTCAAGATGTCAAAACGATGATTTTTTTTACATATGAGCCGTATTCGCCCGAATCAATTCAAACACATTCAAATAAATTCTGGCGAATACGAATTCGACACAGCAGAGAGGTTAGAAGCCCTTAAAAGGATTCGGCCCCATCTCAATAACCGACTCAACAAACTCGTCGATGATTCCAGGAATCTTGTCGTAATCAGAGATAGCTATCTGCTCAACACCGCAACGCTCCGGCTCAAGTCCTAGGGTACCCAGGGTTTCACCGATATTTTCCATACGCTTGCTGGCAATTTCAGAACCTTTAACAAAATGGCACTGATAGTCATCACCGTAACGGCAACCGAGGAGGAGCACACCGTCCATACCGGAAGACATGGCATCCTTGATCCAGACCATATTAACAGAACCAAGACAGCGGACCGGAATAAAACGAACCAACGCGTTCATCTTGTTCCGACGCATACCGGACATATCGATTGCCGGATAGGCATCGTTCTCACAGACAAAGACTGCGATGCGGAGCTTATCCTCGTCATCGTCCGGCACCTCAATGCACTTGACCATAGAACCGATCATATCCACATTATAATCGGCAAAACCGATAATGCGCTCAGGACAGGCTCCCATACAGGTACCGCAACGACGGCAACGGGTCGGATTAGGCAGAGGGGTTCCTTTTGCATCATCATCCAGAGCACCAAAAGGACATTCCTCAGTACAACGCTTACACTGGGTACAACGCTGGAAAAAGAAATCCGGATAGGTCTGATCGCCGGAACGCGGGTGAACAGATACACCGCGATCAGCAGACTCAATACACTGAATGGCTTTCAGGGCTGCACCGGTAGCATCATCAATAGTCTCTTCCATTGTTTCTGCTTTGCGCACACCGCCACAGGCATACACACCGGTCCGACGGGTTTCATACGGAAAGCAGATAAAATGCGAATCAGCATAGCCGTCAAAGAGATCCAGATCCAGGAAGCCCGGCCCCTGACGATAGGCCAGGTTAATGGTCGACGCATCCACGGTGGTTGGCACCATACCAGCAGCCAGTACAACCATATCAACAACGAGTTCCAGATCATCACCCAGCAGGGTCTTCTCTGCGCTCACCTTCAAACCGCCATCAGCCTCTTCCACCTTGGTGACAGTGGCTTTGGTCATAAACACACCGTCACGCTGCTGCATTCCTTTATAGAAGAGCTCGGTGTTGCCCGGTGTCCGCATATGCTGATACAGGATATATGCCTGAGCATTTTCTCCGTTATCATCACAGACATACTGGGCCTGCTTCAAGGCAACCATAGAGGTAACAGAGTTACAGTACGGGAAGTCACGGTCGTTATCTGTGCTGCCTGGGCTCTGAATAAAGGCAACCTTGGCAGGTACCTTACCCTGCTTGGCCAGTCTTTCAAACTCGGCATTGGTTACAACATTATTCAGGGTACCATGACCGAGATGCTCGTACTCAGAGACATCAGCAGGACGCCAGCCAGTGGCCAGAACAACCGCTCCGAACAGTTCTGCATCAGGATTGGCCTCAGTGTAGACCTTCAGACCGGTATTGGGGTCTTCCATCTCCCCTTTCTCAATCTTGTCACGCTCGTCAACACCAACCTTAGCCGGAGCATCCCACTCGCTTTCGGCGCCAGTAGCCTTCAGGGTCACCCCGAATTCACCAGGAGCACCGGCGATACGGGCAACTTCGGTTTCTGTTCTAATGGTGATTTTATCGTTACTGGTCACCTCAGCGATCATCTGTTCGATATTGGGCTGCTCAAGCTCGCTATAGGGATAAGCGGTCGGGAACATCTTACGCCAACCAAGAGCCTTACCACCGAGCTTATCCGTTTTTTCGACTAGAGTGACTTCATATCCGGCCTTAGCAGCCTCAGTGGCCGCTGTCAAACCAGCAATACCGCCACCCATCACCAAAATTTTCTTGGTGATCTGCTCCATTTTATAGGGTTCAGGCACTGCACTTTTCTTGGCACGGGTTACAGCCATGCGGACATAGTCCTCACCCATTTCCTGAAGAAACTCATCCACCTCATCAGAGGACTGCTCCGCCTGATTCTCTTCACCAGCCTCGTCAGCCTCATTAGGCTGTGCGGTCCACGCCACATGTTCACGCAGATTACCGCGAACAGTGATCGTGCCATCGCCATAGCTGAAGGTATCCTGCATCACGCGTGGTGAACAGGCACAGACAACCACGGTATTAACGCCTTTTTCTTCGATATCTTTTTTGATCAGAGCCTGACCTTCTGCACCGCAGAGACAGGCATGATCCTGCATCTCCATACCGGTTTCAGAGGCAGCCCCTTTCAAACCGTCGACATCAAGAACATCGCCGATACTGCACCCTGTGCAAAGATACGCACCATATACTTTATCCATTGATTTCCCCCTACTGTGCGTTCTGGATTGCTTTAAGAGCTGCGGCAGTAGCAGACTGCGTACAGGTGTACACGTCAGAAGCTGACTTGGCGCAACCGGCGGCGATCATCCCTTTCTCCGGCTCAGAAACAATAAAACCGTTGCCGTCCATGTTCAGCCCGAGAGCTTTACCCTGCTCACCGAGTGCAGGCTGCATTCCTGTAGCCAAGACACACATGTCTACCTTCTGCTGTACTTTACCGCCACCGACTGCATCTTCAGCAACAACGGTTACGCCGCCATCTTCTTCAGCAATGATGTCAGCAACTTTTCCTTTAATAAAGGAAGAGTTAGCATCGGTTCTCAGTTTTTCACGAAAATGCTCATACTTACCCGGCGTCCGCAGATCAATGTAAAAGACATAGATTTTAGCTTCAGGATAACGCTCACGAACATAGGTCATCTGCTTAAAAGTGGCCATGCAGCAGATATAGGAGCAATGCTCCAGATGATTCTCATCACGGGAACCGGCACACTGAACAAAGGCGATAGATTCAATCTCTTTATCATCGCCGGGACGGAGAATTTTTCCGCCTGTCGGTCCGTTGGGCGCGGCCATCCGCTCCATCATCATATTGCTGATAATGGCAGGAGAGGACTCCGGCTTCAGGTTGTCCAGCTTTTTCCTATCATAGGGATTCCAACCGGTTGCCCAGATAATAGAGCTGACGTTCACTGTACAGGTCTCAACCGCCATTTCGGTATCAATGGCATTGTACTTACAGGCACCTTTAACAGCTTCCAGGCAATCAGCGGAACAAGCATCTACATCCAATACATAGCGACGCGGAAAAGCCATCTCATGCGGCAGATAGATCGCCTTGCTCTTGTTCATACCGAAGTTGAAGGCATTATCAATCTCATCGGTACAGGCTTCAGAACAATCGCCGCAAGCTGTACAGTTGGAGTTGACATAACGGGGTGCGGTCTCCAGCTCCACCTCGTAATTACCCGGACCGCCAGACACTGACTTGACCGTGGTCATAGTGTACGGACGAATTTTCCGGTTATTCTTTACCCGCTTGAAGTTAATCTCCAAACCGCAGGTGGGGGGACAAAGTTTCGGGAAATACTGATTCAGCTGGGCCACACGGCCGCCGAAGTACGGATTTTTCTCGATAATATACACATCATTACCGACTTCCGCAGCTTCCAGCGCAGCGGTCAAACCGCTGATACCGCCGCCAACAACCAGTACCGCACCAGTTTTCGTAGCATCACTCATGCCAAACCTCCATAAAAACTGCTGGTATTGATAAATTGGTTATTTCTGGTTCAAGAGAAAAGCAAGCCAAGACAGCATGCTGCTCAATTCAAACAAAAATAACCGTTATTTCTTTACAAGACTTTTTCACAAGACATAAAAAACTCCAGACCTCGTAAACGGGGCCTGGAGATTCAATCTGACGATGACGGTTAAGCTGAACAGCTTAACCGGGCAGAAGAAAATATTTTCTCTGCCCGTCATATTACCGCCCCTGTATCCTTAGATCCAAGGTTCGGTTTCTACGATGTTGATACACTCAACTTTCTCACACTTCCACTCCTGAGTCTTCGGATCGAAGGTGGAGTTAACGAAAGCCTTCCAGTTTTCGTCATCAACGGTGGGAAAATCAGAGCGGTAGTAGAATCCGGGGTAGCGGGACTCTTTACGGAACTCGATGTGACGGATATGGGTCTCAACACACCAGATACGGTGATAGTTTTCCCAAGCACGCATCAGCTCATGCAGATCGCCAGCAGCCATTTTTGCAGCATCTTCACGCAGCATGCGCAGAAGATCCAAACAAATATTGAGCAGCTTACCAGAGGTCATGTAGTACGTAGCAACACCACCACCGTACTCATCTGTGGCCTTCATCAGGCGCATCATCAGACCAGTCGGTTTGCAGTAGTTAGGATTAACATCCTGATGGGTGGTTGCACCTACATACTTCAGGTAACGAGTAACTGGTGCGTAGATCTCAGCAGCCAATTCCTCAACAGTCTGAGACAGCTCAGGCTGGAAGTCAGCATTGTCGCGACAATACTTAACCATCTGCTTACCACAAATACGACCTTCGGCATGCGAACCAGAGGAGAACTTATGACCAGAAGCACCAACACCATCGCCAGCTGTGAACAGACCGTCAACAGTGGTCATACGGTTGTAGCCCCACTTGTACTGGTGCGAACGCGGACCATCAACTGTCGGAACCCAATCTTCATCCGGACCTGAAGTCCAGATACCGCAACAACCGGAATGTGATCCCAGCATGTACGGTTCAGTCGGCATGATCTCAGAACCAACTTTTTCTGGCTCAATGTTCATACCGGCCCACAGACCAGCCTGACCAATGGACATATCCAAGAAATCTTCCCAAGCTTCTGACTCAAGATGTTTCCAGATCTTCTTCACTTCCTTCTCGTTCTTACCAGCTTCACGAGCTTCATCAAGGAAGGAATTCAGAGCTACATCAGTAGCCATGTAGACCGGTCCACGTCCAGCCTTGAACTCGTTAACCATCAGATGGTTACGCAGACAAGTCGGGGTTACAGCAGACTCACCGTAAGGCATGAACTGTCGGAGCTCTTCCTTAGCAGCATCGCCCATGGCATAGAACTCACCGTTACCGTTGGATACTTTGGCCTTAAACAGCAAGAACCATGCGCCAACAGGACCGTAACCGTCTTTAAAACGGGCAGGGGTGAAACGGTTTTCCATCATGGTCAGGGTAGCACCAACCTGAGCACACATGGTGTAGGTGGAACCAGCATTCCATACTGGGTACCATGCACGACCTTTACCTTCACCTGTAGAACGGGGGCGGAAAATATTTACCGCACCACCACAAGCGACCATAGCGGTCTTACATTTGAAAACGTGTACTTTGTTTTCACGGGTAGAGAAACCAACTGCGCCAGCAATGTGGTTTTCTTTGTTTTTGTCCAGCAGCATCTTAACGATGAAAATACGCTCCATGATATTTTCTTCGCCCAAAGCTTTTTTAGCAGCTTCGGCAACGATGCACTTATAGGACTCACCGTTGATCATGATCTGCCATTTACCGGTACGTACAGGAGTTCCACCTTCACGCAGAGAAGCAGCAGGCTTGGCACCGTCCAGGTTGGTTCCGTCTTCAGCTTTCTTCCAGATGGGCAGTCCCCATTCTTCAAACAGCTTAACAGACTCATCAACGTGACGACCCAGATCGTAGATAAGATCTTCACGAACAACGCCCATCAGGTCATTACGAACCATCTTGACGTAATTCTCAATCTCGTTCTCGCCGATATAGGTATTGATAGCGGACAGACCCTGAGCAACAGCACCAGAACGCTCCATAGCAGCCTTATCAACCAACTGGATCTTCAGGTCGGCAGGTGCCCATTTTTTGATCTCAAAAGCTGCACCGCAAGCTCCCATACCACCGCCGACGATCAATACGTCAGTTTCATGCTCTACAATCTCCGGGTTGGCAATAGCAGGCAACTCACCTTTCGGCTTATTTGGTAACGCCATATTCAAATCTCCTTATATATGAAATATTAGAAATATTATCTTTACTCAGCACTAAGCAAGCATGGTGGGTTTCTTCAGCTCGCCTTCAAGTGTCAGACACTCGTCATCAAGGTTTGCGCCTTTCGCATCAGAATATGCATTGGCGGAACCCTCAGCGGTTGTCCGAATAGGGAACTTGAAGCGCTTGATATTGCCGTTACGGAATTTGATGGTCCACATAATGGAATCAGAAGAACGCATGGGATGTACCTGTCCACCCATGGGTACAAAGTCATCATAACCACGAACAGCGATAGCGCCCTGCGGACAGATCTTAACACAGGAGTAACACTCCCAGCATGCATCTGGCTCTTGGTTGTACGCCTTCATCTCTTCGGTGTTCAACACCATCAGGTCGTTGGGGCAGATGTACATACAAGCGGTTTTATCCCCCCCCTTGCAACCATCACATTTTGCTGGATCTACGTAACTTGGCATTTAACTACCTCCTCATAGGATTTTCTTTATGACAACGCACATCCGCCGCCACATTAAGATCTACCACTAAAATTGAATTCAAAAAAATAGCAACGTTAAGCAAGCATCTCCGCCTGAGCAAATCAACTTTTCACGGCAGCTATCTTTGTATTTCGTCCTGAAAATTTCGTCTTCAGCCCTTTCGATAATCGTCAGATTATCTCGTGAGTGTGTCACTTAATAATTTGTTGTTTGAGGAATGTCAAGGGAAAATCTACCATGGGTTACCGCAAGTGCCTGTTATGCTTCTTATCAAAAAAACTCATGAATTCTATCAGGAAACCATCAATAATACTTCATCAAGGGCTAATCTTAAAAAAGATCGGTGAGTCAGGCGCTCTTGAGCGGGGTCGGGGCAATATATCCAACCAATTTCGTCGAACACTCTCCTGCCCAGAAAGATTGAACGCTTGCCCAGTTCATCATCATTAAATCTATCTTGACAGAATAAATGGAAAGGAGTAGGAGTGTAATTCTTTGGTTACTTTTGATTATGTCGTACCTTATGGAGTATTTTTCGTTTGTTGCACCCTGTTTGTTGTACCCTCTTAACATTCCCTTTAAGCGTTCCCTTTACGCCTTGTGAGAGAACAAAAAAACTTCCTCTTACCATGAACGACAACTCGATAAATCCGCGAAAAGGTCTGACCCGTCGATCCTTCCTCCATATTGCGGCCCTTGCTGGTTTCGCTGGCACTGTCGGTGCTGCTCGTTTTTTTCCTTTTTCTCCTGATGCTCCCCCGCTTCTGACAATCAGAAAGTCTTTTCCTCTTATGGGGACCCAGCTCAATCTCACGATGTACAGCCAGGACCGGGATCAGGCAGAGGCAGCAATCACGGCCATGATCTCCCGCATGCAGGGCCTTGAGGGCAAACTTTCCCGTCATCAGCAAGAAAGTGAGGTCGCGATCCTGAACCGAACCGGCTCGCTGGACCAACCGAGCAAGGAACTTCTTGCAGTCCTTGAACTGGCTGATACCGTGCATCGCAAAACCGCAGGCGCCTTTGATATCACGGTACTCCCTCTCCTGACCCTGTATCAGCAGCAAAAAGAAGATCTCCGCAGTCAACCGGCTCTTATCCAGAGCCTTGTCCGCAATATCGGCCAGGAACAGCTTCAGCTCACCTCCTCTCAGATTCGCTTAGATAGTAAAGGGACGGCAAAGAACGCAGAGGACACAGCAGGAAATGCAGGCAACCTCGGCATAACCCTGGACGGCATCGGCAAGGGCTATATAGTAGATCAAGGTGTTGCCACCCTAAAATCTTTCGGTTTTCAGCAGGTGCTGGTGGAAGCGGGCGGCGATCTGCTGGTCAGCGGCAGCAAGCCTCACGGAGCACCTTGGCGGATCGGCATCAGAAATCCTCGGCCCGATATCCCCGGAGAGCTGCTCACCGTCACAGGGAAAAACATGGCGGTGGCGACCTCAGGTGATTATTTTCAGCCGTTCAGTCCGGACCTGCTCTCGCACCATATTATCAATCCCAAGACCGGTTTTTCTCCACCCGAGCTGGCAAGTTGCACCATTACCGCCCCCAATGCCGCCTTGGCTGATGCCTTGGCTACCGGCTGCATGGTTCTCGGCAAAGCAGACAGCATGGATCTACTGGCAGGCATGCCGGGTTGTGAAGGACTGTTCATAGGCAAGGATCTGAAGGTCCAAAAAACTGACGGCTTTGCCAGCTGAAATGGATTCCACTCTTATGGATTTCACCATCACAAAGGGACTTGATATCC
>JBATKL010000114.1:0-2185 GCA_049669385.1 Candidatus Electrothrix sp.
GAGGTAGTTCCTCACGTACGGATCTGTGCGGGGGGTGCCGGGTAACCGGCATTCCTACCGCGATCCAATTAAATACCGCGATTTCAATTGACAATTGAATACATGTTGAATTGAAAAAGTCAATAAAAAGTATTCATATCGGTATCACAGAGCAAAATAAGACCGCGCAGTGATGCGGGTTACAGGCCGGGGTTACGGGTTCGCTAGGGCAAAGAAAAATCGGGTCGCATTTTAAACGAACCCGGTGAATATGGGTGAAACGAATATTATTTCAAACGCAGGGCTTGCCTTTCACAGGGCAGATACAATGCCCTCTTTCGTACCAAATCATATAAAAATGATGTTCGATACGAACACCCCAAATACGTTTTTTACTTCCAAGGCGCAGCCTGAACAATTCGTCGAATTGAGATAATTCAAGATCATACCAACGTTTTTGCGCCTCAACATGTAGGGAATCCACAGGCTGATACTTATTCAGCGGGCTTCTGCGTCCTCCTTGGCCGTTATAGGTAGCGGCTTCAACATGTGCCCACGAATGATTTTTATAGTTGTTCAGATGAGGCTCTATAGTCTCGGCATACTCTTCATCACTCCATTTCCGCGTCTCTCCCCAAGGCCAGCAACCATCAGCATCGGCCAAGCTGCAACACCACGAAAAATAACTTTTCCTGTATTCGTCAGGATCAGCCGAACGAGGCTTTTTAATTAAAGAAGGGCGAACTTCGGAACGAATAAACCTGTCCCTGACCTGAACAGATGAGGCCAGCACTACATTCTTTTTCTTCTGCTTGGCCTGCTTCTCTAATTGTTTTTCGCGCCGCGCTTCGGCTCTGCTTACTTTACGCTTCTTCGCCTTCGGCATTATAAATCCCGGAATAATATTCAGCTATAGAAGAAGTAGTGATTACAGTCGAACATCGGTCTCCGGGCTTACAGCCCAAACGAGCTTCACGCCAAGGGACTTCCTGATGATTGATGTCACTTAACTGTTGAGCGGTGTATTTTCCATAGAAATCTAATACACTATCAATCGTTTTTTTATGATGCGGTGCAATATTATCCGTGTCGGCAAAGTGAAACAAGGCGGGGTAAACTTTAAACTGACCGCGATGAGTGCGATACAGTGCAGGAGAAACGGCACCGTTAGCCCAGGCTTCAAAATGTTCAGGAAATATTTCTTCCTCATCCCACACCAAGCCCCAAACCTTCACGTAAAAAACCAATTTTTGTAGCTTCATCGCTGTCATTTCGCCTTGTTTCTCTACAATATACAATGCGATATCAAATATTGATGTTTCCATAACTAACCTCCTGTAAAATAGAACTTTCTGTAACTGATATCCTATTCGATACGTTGAATATCCACAACAGAATTATGTACGGATATGTACAGACAAAAGGATAGTAAATCAATAGGAAAAATTAAAAGGGCAACACTCAAAAATGATGGTTACGCAAAAAGTCCAAATTTAGAAAATTAGGGACACAATTCCAACAAATTTTCAGCACCTCATTGCAGACAAGGCGAATACTCCTTATAATCAGCACCCAAACTGCGTTGAAAAAAATACATCCTTTGTACCTCAGCACCGGAATGAATATTAGCTTTCGCAATAAAATCAGAAGTTTTTTTGCCCCGATCTCGCTACCGATTTTTTTCTTTTTAGGAGCGATCCTTGTCGGAGCATGCCTTCTGCACAGCCCCTTCAGCTGCAACGGGCCAGCCATTTCCTGGCTGGATGCCCTGTTCACCGCCACCTCAGCGGTCTGTGTTACCGGTCTGGCCGTGGCTGATACTGGTCAGGAGTTCACCCGTACCGGTCAGTCTGTGATTCTCCTGCTTATCCAAATGGGTGGTCTGGGCATTATGACCTTTTCCAGCCTGACTTTTTTTCTCTGGAAAAAGAGGGTTTCCCTGACTGATCGTATTGCGGTGGGCCAGAGCCTGCTCCATAATTCCGGGTTTCATCTGGGACGATTTCTTGTCCAAATCGTGACTGTGACCCTGGTTATTGAGCTTGTCGGTGCCTTGCTGCTCTTTTTTGCTGATCCACAAGGATTCTCGCCTTTCTCTGCCCTGTTCCACGCCATTTCCGCCTTCTGTAATGCGGGTTTTTCCCTGCACTCTGACAGCCTGATCGGCTATAAGAGCGATTGGCTGGTCAACCTGACCATTATTCTC
>JBATKL010000115.1:0-1712 GCA_049669385.1 Candidatus Electrothrix sp.
CCGCTACCATCCTCGGTACCGCAGGCAGCCATTGTTATGGGCACGAGTTTCACTACTCAGCCATCGATAGTATGCCCGATGAGATCCAACGAGCTTATGTACTGGACGACGGACGGGTAGAAGGCTACATCAGGGACAACACCTTGGCAGGTTATGTCCATCTTCATTGGGGGAGAACCCCGGAGGCTGTTCGTCATTTTATCCAGATGATGCGCCGAATGCAACAACAACCAAACATCAATAATATACAGAGCAGTTTCCTTTACAGCTCTTGAATCTGAAGAGAGAAAGAAAGATGACCGAACTGCTTTTCAATATAATCAAGCAAGGTGTACATAAGCAGAATAATGCCAATCATCTCTAAAAACTCCTCAATGGTATACAGCACCGTATAGGTGATACTGTAATAGCCGTGCAGTTCCGCTTCTCGTCCCCCGAGCATATCAAAAGCAACCGCCCCGGTAAGAAAGATAACCGCAGAAAGGATCAAGAGAACGGTTGTTTTGCGAGGAAGACACAGAATAAAGCGAGAATACAGCACGCCCAAGAGCGTCGTGAAAATACCGTAGGAAATGATCCAAGGAAAATATAATAAGCCGGTTGCCTGAAACAGCCCTGTCGTTTTGAGATATTCTTCTGTGTAATCACCGACTCCCTCATGCAGAACAAAGGCCTCATCCAGAGAGAGAAAGAGAAAGACCGCTGCCAGGCCGAGCCAATAACACCGCCTTCTTCCTTGCTTTTTTTCCAACGAGGAGATACAAAAAAAGAGCAGAGAACAAAGAAAAATCGCAAAAGCCGAATAAAAAGAAGGGATATTTTTTTCAACATCCAAGTCAACATAGTCTGTGATGCTAACTAATTCATGATTCCCTGTAGAGAAAAAAATCGTCAGGGCGATACTGTGTATCATTGTCAACGAGACAACTATTGCCAGAAAAAAAAGTGCTGTTTTCTTGGGATCAATTCTCAGCTGGAACATAGGCGAAAGAAGTAAAGTAAAAGTAATTGAAAGAAAAAAAAGAACGGTTTATGCTATCATACCGGTTACCCGGTTACCCGGTTACTATACCGAACACGACAATATATTGCTCCCCTGAAATAAGCTCACCGCGACAGAATTTTTTACTGCTCTGTTGATAGAGCAATGACCTCTTGCAGGCACAAAAGACGATGGACCATAGACACGAGGACATTTCCATCTGGGACGCCAAAAATCGGCTGACCTTTAATGAACCGCTCAGGCCTGATGATGAGCTAAGCCAACGCCTCTTTGTTGATACCACCCCAGCTCGGGGCGATTTCAGCCTCAAACGGCTGCACAGGGAGCTGAATGTAGACAACCAGGGCCTCGCCCATACAGCACCCGCCGTGCCCCAGAAGCAATACATCCTCTTTACCGGTCATCGCGGTTGCGGCAAGAGCACCGAGCTTCTCCGCACTGCTGCCTTTCTCCACCATCCTGATCGTTATTACGTCATCCATCTCGACTGTCTGGAAAAACTGGATATCAATAATCTGAAATACTCGGACGTACTCTTGGCTCTGGCAGCGGCCCTACTGGAACAGCTGAAACAGGAACAGGAACAGGAAGAAGGCATTATCATTGACCAAGCCTTTTTCTCTGGGCTGGAAAACTGGCTCAAAAAACGGGTGGAGGCACATGCATCCCTCCGCGATTTTGCTGCCGAGGTCAAGGCAGGAGCAAAAAT
>JBATKL010000116.1:0-2313 GCA_049669385.1 Candidatus Electrothrix sp.
AAAATCCTCACTGGCCTGCAACAATTCCAGCAGGCGCTCTCGAATCCGCTTCCAGGCCTTGGGATCTTCATCCAGGGCATCCAGCAGGAGCACCGTTTCACCCTTATTCGGCAGGGCAGCCACCCGCTCCAGGGTATCTGCACCCAACTTGAACAACGCACAACTGTATTTTCTCGGCCAAAAACCAGTCAGGTCCATGAGCTTGATCATCAGCAACAGCGAGGTCTTGCCCATCCCGGCATCAGAAAGGATGAACATCTGGTGGCGACCGTCTTTTTCCAGCGGGAGATTGCCGCGAAAGAATCCGTTAATCCGCTCAAAAGCGAGCTGCTGAGCCGCTGAAATCAGGTCATCCTGATGACCATCCGCCGGATTACGATCTTGAAAATACGGCTCAATATACAGGCCCCGGAGCTGCTCCGGGTCGACGAACTCGTCCCGCAGGCGGTCAAGCTCCTTTTTTCGCTCCCCGGTTATCCGCCCAAGCTGCTTCCACAGAGGCTTTAGCCAGGATGCTTTAACAAAGGTGAGTACTTCCAGCGCCATTCTTTTCCTCCTGCACTTATTTTCAATGGTTCTCAATGCCCTGAAGGGGCAATATATATCAGCAAAGGGTAACACCCTGGCTAACCCTGCAAAATATTTTTTGTACGTTGCTAACCTTTCTTCTTCCGCTGTAGTATTGAGCAGTTGTGGCGGGAAGTCAATATTTTTCGCTTGGTTGGCTTTGTTGGCTTTGTTGGCTTGGTTTCAGGATCGCTTGATCATGGAATTTGAACCCGCGCCCCCGACCTGTACCCCGCATCACTGCCCAGCCTGATTTTGGCCTGCAATACCGGGGTGAGTACATTTCACCCTGTCAATTACTGTTTCTTGTTTACTTTTCATTCAAGATGGTTAAGAGTTGGCTTGACAGAATGATGACTTTATTTTTTATGTTTGCCCTTTTAATATCCTGTTCGATCATGCAATATGAAAACATGCTTTTCCTCTGAAATTGTCGTCAAAATAATCAAACTAAACTTTTAACACTGTATTCGCTGGCGTACAGGGTTCTCACGAAAGAGGCATTAAAAATATGAACGCTGATGGTCTGCTCTTAATAAGTTATGTCCTGCTGGCATTGATTTTTTCATTTCTCTGTTCTGTGGCGGAATCGGTACTCTTAAGTATTACGCCTTCATTTATCGAAGGACAGAAAGAAAAGCGGCCTCAGCATGCCGCGCTTTTAAAACGACTGCGACAAGACAAGGTGGACCAATCACTTGCAGCCATTTTGACACTCAACACTATTGCGCATACGGTTGGCGCGATCGGTGCTGGGGCCAAAGCGACAGTCGTCTTTGGAAGCGCATGGTTTGGTCTGTTTTCTGCTGTCATGACGCTTTTGATCCTTTTTTTCTCCGAAATCATACCTAAGACGTTAGGAGCCGTCTACTGGACAACACTTGTAGGTCCAATTTCGTCTTTTCTCAAGATCCTGATTGTGCTGCTTTATCCCATTGTGTGGATTTCGGAAAGACTCACAAAGCTTATTTCACACGGAAAAAATAGTCACATTTTCAGTAGAGACGAATTTATCGCCATGGCTCAGGTAGGTGTCGAGACAGGGCATATTCGCGATAAGGAATCAAGGATTATCCGAAACATATTCCGATTCGAGTCGCTCAAAGTGGACGATATTATGACACCACGTACTGTTATCTCCGCATTACCTGAGGACATGAAGATTATCGATTCGTTGCAACACGTTACCCAAATTCCTTTTTCACGTCTGCCGCTCTATACGACGCACCTTGACAACATAACTGGTTTTGTTCTTAAAGAGGATATTCTCATCAACGCAGCGCAGAATCAGAAGCAAGGCGATCAAAAACTCAATACATTGAAACGTGAAATACTTACTGTTCTCGATTCGGTATCGTTGACCGTCTTATTGGAGCGGTTTCTTAAGGATCGTCAGCACATCGCTATAGTCGTCAATAATAAGCATGGCGGGACGGATGGACTGGTGACACTAGAGGATTTAATCGAGACGATTATGGGTATGGAAATTATGGATGAAACAGACGATGTTGAAGACATGCGTGCTCTAGCACGGAAACAATGGAAGAAACGTGCTAAGGGAATGGGACTTGATGCTGATATCTTTGACCAACGAAAGGCCGAACAAGCCACTTCAGCCGATGCAAAAAGCTGCGCGGTTGATGAGACTCCACCCCTGCGATAAATCACGGGGCTCTAATCGGATGTCCCTCCGGGACAAGGCAGCAAATATGATGAATGGATTGTGTGGCGTAGGTGGTACGTTGG
>JBATKL010000117.1:0-2695 GCA_049669385.1 Candidatus Electrothrix sp.
TAATAAGTCAAACCAAAAGATTCGTGATTGGCTTCTTGCAGAACGAACAAAACACGCCGCCCATACAGCACAGGCAGCAGCAATTATTGAACCTGCCAAACTCCGTAATATTGGTTCAGTGTTTCAAACTAATCCGCAAAGCGAAGCACAGCTTTTCCAGCAAGTTCTGGCTAGATTGGAAGAAATAAAAAAAGGCATTGAAGAAGGCCCGTTCAGTGAACGATGTCTTTTCTGGCCTGGAATGGCTGAAAAGGATTTGCAACACTGGTTGGCAGCCAAATTGCGAGATACGCAAAACCGGAGGTTCAGTGTGCATCGTGAAGAAGAAGTTGATAATGATAAAAAAACAGATATTCAAGTGAGCTGCAAACACGGCAATGTCTGCATTGAAATTAAACCTGTTGACCAGCTGACTACACGCCGTAAATACTCTGCTAACTTCTTAACTAAAGATACCTTGCGTAGACAGCTTGCCGGGCAATATCTCAAGGGATACAATAGTCAGCACGGTATTCTCGTACTGTTCCGCCTTGATCAAAAACGTTGGAATATACCTGGAGGCAAAAATGGACAGCCACTTTCTGCGCTGGTTGAATATTTGCAGCAACAAGCTGATAGTATCAAGGCAGCGTCAGCCAGCGTGCAGGCTTTGCATGTTATCGGCATTGACTGTGTTGCTCCCAAGAAAAAATCTTGATTAAAATTCAGGCTCCCGCCCAGATCTTCCATGTGATGCATAGACGGGCAAACGAGCTTTACATTCAATCCTCTCAAACAAAAAAATATGAGCTACCTTAACACGTTCAAATTAATTCAATGTATTGTTGAAAGAAAAAGTCCGGACGCCAAGGCTTTCCTGAAAGAGGTGGACGAGCACAAAATAATAGCGTCCCTGAAAAGGAGCAAAGACGGGCTTCCTCAACCAATCAAATGGACAACTGAGCCTGTCGAAGAAGAACATTTTGCAAAGTTGTCGGTTGCAGAGAAGAATAAAATCAATAACATTCTCCAGCGAGTTTATACAGAGCCGACCAAACAAATCCCCATCTTGTTACAACTCAAAGAAAAACACCCTAACCTTCCGGTACTGTACAATTATCTCGGCGTTGCTTATGAAAATTCTCGACAACTCGACAAATACAAAGAAATACTCCATGACACAGTGAAATTATTTCCTGATTACCTGTTCGGCAAAATAACGCTGGCAGAATATCACCTCAAAAGAGACAACCATAGGGAAGTACGAAATATTTTCAATAAAAAACTGGAAATACACTATCATTTCCCCGCTTCCCGCACGACCTATCACATCAGTGAAGTACGTTCATTTCATTCTATCATCGGCACCTTACATGCCAGATCAGGCAACATGACCAGAGCAATATTTTGTTATCTTCTGCTCCAAAAAATAGACCCGGATCATCCCTTATCTCTCCGGGTTGGAAATGAAATACTCCTGAAGGAACTTTCTAAAATTAGTAGAAAAATAAGCAGGAAGCCTAAATGATAGAAAAACATTTCAACAGCGCCCTATGAGAAAAGCAGCTCCAACAGAATTATCGCCCGATCATCGCCGTGCATAAGTGGTTTTCCAGACGCTCTGGCACCTTATTTCTCGATATATTTGATGATACAAGAGAAGAGAAAATTTCTCAGTAAAAGATACGTGAAGGGGCTGAAGAAAAACACCACTACCCACTAAGAAAGATCAAGCAATTTCCTCAATTTTTTCCTGCTACAATTAAAAGTACTGCTGCACACCAAGTCATCGTCAAATTCAAAAATGCTCCGCTGAAAAATTTCATCTTCCAAAACCGAAGGATCAACAGCTTTAGTTAAGAGCTCTGTTTCTAGCCAGTTGTAACTCTTTGTCCCCATCGCAATAAACTCAATAGCGACACCACAGTCACAGCTCCTGACTATTGAACCGATAGCTTGCGCAACAATATCTTGACCTGAAGATTCCCTCAGGTCTATCTTGCAGATATCACCCTTCGACTGTTTGAACTTCCCTCTAACAAAAGAACCACACAGGCTGATATCATCAATAATACCATGATATTGCGCTGAACAGAAATCGAGGCGTACAGCTTGTTGAATTTTTACTCGGGAAAATTTACGCTGATTTTTATTATCTATCTCTATGCATGACTGCTCTAATTCTCTAAGCTTCTCCTTCAGCCCCTCTAAATAATAAGAATTTGTTGCATAAAGAATCGGGTGAATATCCTTATAATTATCTCGTGCCTTTTCAGTATAATAGATCTTAATCCTTAGCTCGTTGATACGGTTTTGTTGTGCTTGTTTGTCATTCATGATACTGCTCTTTTATAAAGGAAATGATAATTCAAGAACGTATTTCCAAGATTATCTGCAATGTTCAACGGATTTTCCAGAACCATGTCCCTGAGTAATAAATAGACAAAACATGCTCAAGAAAAGAAATCAATAAAAAAACAGTATTGATAACAATTCATAACCTTGAAAAGCTGACTCCTCTCGTGAAGAAAGGGGTCAGCAGATATTTTTTGAATTCCATCGGATAAAGTGCTTTCATTATAATGTAGCATTTCTTTTTCTGTTCCAAACAACCCAAGCAATACAACTGCGGAAAAATATAACCAATGCAGCGACATATCTGCACCTGCTTTCTTTGCCTGATCCCGATCATACTGCCCTGCTCCGCTGTTTTCTC
>JBATKL010000118.1:0-5508 GCA_049669385.1 Candidatus Electrothrix sp.
AGGGAGTCGCTGCGATGGGTAGGAACATTCAGGCCACGAAAAGCGGAACGGAGATTCATTGCTGAGCCGTACCAGCTTCCTCCGCGAAAACAACGTACCTCGCCTTTTTCAGGCCCGGTCGGGTCCACCTTGGGGCTGTTCTGGTAATAGGTTGCGCTGTATCGATCGTTGACCCATTCCCATACATTTCCAGCCATGTCATATAGTCCCCAGGCATTGGGCTTTTTCAGGCCCACCGGATGAGCAAAATTTTCCTTTTTATCGAAGTCACCTTCTGGAAACCAGATAAGTAGATCTGCATGTTCCCTATTGAACCAGGTGTATTCAGAAGCTTTCTCCAGATTATCACCCCAAAAATAAATGGTTTTGCTGCCAGCACGGGCTGCATATTCCCATTCTGCCTCTGTGGGGAGCCGATATTTTTGCCCGCCTTCTTTTTGGTTAAGCCACGTTATAAAGGCTTGCGTATCTTCCCAGGAAACTGCTGCTACTGCTGCTTTATCTCCGTGCGCATTGGCTTGCTGAAATTCTTTTGTCTCTATTTTATTTCGTTCCTGATTGTTGAGAGACTCCAGAAAAAGCTTAAACTGGCCCAGGGTGACTTCATGTACGCCTATTTGGAACCCTTTGCTGATTTGTACTTCATGTTGCGGAGCTTCTTCCTCAAATGCATTTTTATCCTCTGGGACTTGAGCCGGACAAGTCGGCCCTTGAGGGGGCAATCCTTTTTGTTCCAAGTCGTTGTCACGTTCCTTGTCGGCTTTGCTATACATGCAGCTTCCCATGAAAAACGTGCCTGGTGCAATGCTTTTAAACTCCATACCGATGGAGTTTTTATAATTTGTTGCTGTTTGGGCTGCTGGCACAAGAAAAAATACCGAGAGGAACAGAGCTCCCGGAAGAATACATTTTGTTTTCACTGTTGACTCCTGGGTTTTTTATATCCTGAATGAAACGCCTTTCCCGTAATGCAGAAATAATGCTGTCGATCCAAACAAGTTTACTTGTCTTTTTTTTCTTGTCAATCAAATTTGCAGTTGCTTCCATCTCGGCTCAGGATACAATGATAGGCTTTATAGAGCATATTATCTGAGATCGTTCTCAGCAACCAGCTTCGTTTACCTGGCGCCGATTGTTTTCTTCTCAATTTTTTGGGTCGTCAAGCGCGGAGTAATGAATCTCTTAAAATCCAACAAGTCATGAAAATAACAATTATCGGTGCCGGTGCTATGGGCTGTCTGTTCGGAGGGTTTCTCAGCGAACAAGGGATGGATGTTCAGCTGCTTGACGTGCGGGAAGAGCACGTTGCTACCCTGAACGATCGTGGACTGACAATTCTTCATCAAGGCGTGGAAAGGGTTGTCAAGGTCCGAGCTGTGACGGAACCAGCTGCAATCCCCAGAACAGATTTGGCTGTGATTTTTGTTAAACATACCCAAACTGAGGCTGCGGCCCGGACTGCGGCCCGCCTACTGGGACATAATGGTTACAATGGTTACAATGGTTACAATGGTTACAATGGTTATGCCCTAACATTACAGAACGGTATGGGCAACGCTGAGATTATTGCTGATGTCCTTGGAGAAGATCGAGTGCTTTGCGGCACCACAGCCCAGGGTGCTATGGTCCTCGGTTCAGGGAAGATTCAACATTCAGGAGTGGGAGAGACCGTTATCGGCATGTGGCGGCAAGGAGGAGGGGCGATTGTAGAACAGTTAGCTGAAGTTTTTACGGCAGCAAGTCTCAGCTGTCGGGCAGTCGATGATATTGAACCGGTCCTGTGGAAAAAGCTCTTTGTCAATGTGGGTATAAATGCCATTACCGCTTTGACCGGTCTTCGTAATGGGCAACTTCTTGACCTGGAGAGCACTAGGCGGTTGATGCAGGATGTTGTTTCTGAGGCAAAGGCTGTTGCCGAGGCGCATTCGATTGAGGCCCCTGCTGATATATTGGAGCATGTTGAGCAGGTGGCCAAAGCCACAGCGTCAAATCGTTCATCTATGGGACAGGATATTGATGGTCAGCGTCCTACAGAAATTGATGCTATTAATGGCTATATTGTTCGTAAGGCCCAGGAGGTCGGGCTTGCGGTTCCAGTGAATCAGACCTTGGTACGATTGGTGCAAACTGTACAGGATAATTATACCACTACTGCCCGATGTTAGATGGGAAGGTCAACTGCTTTGAGCAATGCCCCTGTGAGCCTGCTCAAATCCTCGTTGCTGATAGTGTACGGCGGCATCAGGTAGATGAGTTTGTTAAATGGACGAATCCAGACGCCCTGATCAAGAAAAAATTCCTGTAAGGCCGCCATGTCAACCGGGTCTTGCATTTCCAAGACGCCGATGGCCCCGAGGACTCGGACATCGGCAACTGACTTTGCGTTTTTTGCTGGTTCGAGTTCACGCCGCAGTTGCTGTTCAATATCCTCGATTTTTTTTTGCCAATTGCTTTGCACAAGGAGTTTAACTGAGGCCACCGCAACTGCGCAGGCCAAGGGATTGCCCATAAAGGTGGGACCGTGCATGAACAGGCCCGGAGGAGCATGGGAAATTATTTGGGCAACCTGATCTGAACAGAGGGTAGCGGCCAAGGTCATATAACCGCCAGTGAGGGCCTTGCCGAGGCAGCATATATCAGGGCTGATGCCGGAATGTTCCGCTGCAAAGAGCTTGCCTGTTCGCCCAAATCCGGTGGCGATTTCATCAAAGATCAGAAGAAGATCATAACGGTCACAGAGCACCCGCAACTCTCGGAGATACTGCGGGTGGTAGAACCACATTCCGCCAGCACCTTGGACTATGGGTTCCAGGATGACCGCCGCGATTTCTACATGATGCTCTGCTAACAGTTTGCTTATGGCCGCAATGTCATGTCGTTGCCAGTCCGTGTCGAACGTACTGAAGCGGCAGTGCGGGCGAGGAGCAAAGAATTGCTCAGGCAAGGCACCTGAGAAAACAGTGTGCATTCCGGTGATTGGGTCGCAGACCGACATGGCATGAAGGGTGTCTCCGTGATATCCCCCGCGTACCGTCAAAAATCGCTTTTTGTTCTTCAGCCCTTTGGCTTGTTGGTACTGAAGGGCCATTTTTAAGGCCACCTCCACGGATACGGAACCTGAATCACAGAGAAAGACCTTGTCCAAGCCGGTTGGTGTTAATTCGACCAATAAGCGGCATAACTCTACTGCTGGCTCATGAGTAAGTCCTCCGAACATGACATGAGCAACCTTGCTTGCCTGTTCGTTGAGTGCAGCATTGAGGACCGGGTGGTTATACCCATGAATAGCTGCCCACCAGGAGGACATGCCATCAATGAGTTCTCGTCCATCCTGTAATGTGATACGAACACCGGCTGCCGATTTGACAGGGTAGACCCGTAACGGGTTACGCATAGAGGTGTAGGGGTGCCAAATATGTTTTCGGTCAAAGGTGAGCTGCGTGCTTATATTGATTTTTTCTTCAGGAAGCATTTTTAAGAGGCTCTTCGTGGGTGTAGGGGTGAGGGCAGAACATCAGCGGGGAATGCATAAAAAAAAACGAAGGCAGACCGTCAACAGGTTTACCTTCGTCTCGATTGGAGAAACTCTATGCCGCGCTCTACGGGACCCGGCAAGGCAGCAACTTATTTCTTTTCTGACTCGTTTTTATCGGCAGATTTTTGGGATGGTGAATTTCCTGATCCCTGTTTGCGAGAGCTGGAATGGATTTCGCCTTCAAGGGAGGCCCCGGACTCGACAGTGAGGTTTTGTGATTTCAGAATACCGTGTATTTCAGAAGTTGCGTGAGCTGTCACGACCTCTGCCATAACATTTCCTTCAACTTTCCCGTGGCAGACCAAAGTGGTTACGGTAACATTACCCGTCACCTGTGCGGTATCGCTGAGGATGAGATATTCTCCGCTAATGTCTCCCTGTACGGTACCGTCAAAGCGAGCTTTTCCTTTAAAGCTAATCTCACCTGTAATAACCATTTCCTTGGCAAGAACACTCGCTATAGGGTCTTTCTCGTTTTTCACTGATCGTCTCTCCTGAGGTGCGCTTATTTCTTTTTTGGTCGGCTCGATTTTTTCTTCTTTCTTAAATAAGGCCATCGGTGCAACGTCTCCTCATCGCCTGTTATTCAGGTACGGTAAATGATAGTTTGGCTACAGACAGGTACTTTTTCGGATTGATAGGTTTTCCTTTGTAACGAACCTCATAATGCAAATGAGGGCCTGTGGAACGTCCGGTATTGCCCATGAGACCTATTAGTTGCCCGCGTTGGATTTTTTCGCCCTGTTTGACCAGTCTTTTGCTCATATGTCCAAATACGGTTTCATACCCGTTGCCATGGCGCAGGATCACAAAATTGCCAAAGCCATTTTTTTCATAGGAAGATATCTTCGCTATGCCATCTGCGGTTGCTTTAATTTTTTGCCCTATTTTTCCCTTAAGATCAATACCGGCGTGAAATGCTGGACGACTATTGAAGGGGTCGGAGCGACGACCAAATCCGCTGGTTAATCGCCCCCGCATGGGATATCCAAGAGGCATCCTTCTTATAGTTTTTATATATTTATCGCTTCGTGTCAATAAGCTTTCACTATATTTTTCATCAATAGCGATGAAGGGACCGCCACTGTTTGCTGCACTTTTCTTGCCAACTTTCACATCCACCCCAATTCGGCTCATAACCGACTCAATCATCCGGCTACGTTCATCAAGGCGTACAGCTGTTTTCTCAAGAAGCTCTTGTTTCTCGTGTTTTTCCTGCTCAAGCTCTGTCAGTAATCCTGAGATTTTTAAAACGGTCGATATGTCGGCTGAGGCAATTTCCTCTTCATAGCGACAGATGAGACCCTCTTTTTCTTCCTTAAGGTTTTGAATCTGCGCGTGATATCCATCCTCCTTGGCCTGCCATGCATTTTTTTGTACAGTAAGTTGTTTCTTCAGATTTTGGTCAAAATTTTCTGATAATTCTCTGAGTGCATCAGCCTGAAGTGTCGTTTTGAGGGCGAGAGAATTTTTTTCTTGAAAGAACCCGATCCCCAACCAAGTGCCGACAGCCAAGGCTGTCAGGGTGGAGAGGGTAACAGCGAGGATGACAGCTATATGATCCCGGCGGACAACAAAAGATAAACCACCTCCCACTTCACCGGTGATGACAAGATGAAGCTGTTTGGGAATCATTGAATATGCGATCTTTTTCATGAGATGCGTGCGGTTTTATTTTGATGACAAAATATCTTGATGAGAGACAGCTTACTGCTACTATGTAGTCTATCCGAAGACTCTGACTGGAGGCAACTCAAAAAAAGAAAAAATAAAAGAAAATACTATGGGCGACAACGAAATTACTTTGCGCCCTCTGTTTGAAAGGTTTGAAAGATGAGCCCCTCATAGGGGTTACAGGTCAAGAACCCAGTCTGGTATTCGGTGCAAAATATAATTTGTTACCTCTTCTTTCCCTTTGTCACCCTTTGTCGGTTTTGCATCCTGCACAACCTCGTCGAAATCAAACCAGCACA
>JBATKL010000119.1:0-5969 GCA_049669385.1 Candidatus Electrothrix sp.
ATCTGGCAGAGATACGATCGCTGGCAGTCGCAGATCAGCACCAGGGCAAGGGAGTCGGCAGGCAATTGGTACATTCCTGCCTTGATGAGGCTTGGAGCCTAGAGATAGGCCGGGTTTTTACCCTGACGTATCAGTCTGCTTTTTTCAAAAAGCTTGGCTTTACCGATATTGAGAAGAACGATCTTCCCCATAAGATATGGAGCGACTGCCTCCAATGCCCTAAATTTCCTGACTGTGATGAAGAGGCACTGGTCTGGACAGCAGAGGAGAAGGCAGGGGGTAAGTAGGGGCACGGCGTGCCGTGCCCCTACAGAGCACACACTAAAAATACGGGTCATTGATATTTATTGATATGTATCGATATTGACCCGCAAAAAAGAAGACAAAGAGAACCGCTTGGTTCTGCTTGCGGAGAGATAGAATGATAGGCAAAGCGTTAACCAAAGTATTCGGCAGCAAGAATGATCGCGAGGTCAAGCTATTGCGCAAGGTGGTCGAGCAGATCAATGCGCTGGAACCCACTGTGGAGCCGCTCAGCGATATGCAGTTACAGGAAAAAACCACAGAATTCAAAAAACGTTATACAGACGGGGAATCCTTAGATGATCTCCTGCCCGAGGCCTTTGCTGTCTGCCGAGAGGCGGCGAAACGTGTCCTCGGTGAACGGCATTACGATGTCCAGCTCATCGGCGGCCTTGTCCTGCATCAGGGCAGGATTGCTGAAATGAAAACCGGTGAGGGTAAAACCCTGACCTCCACAGCTGCCGTCTATCTCAACGCTCTGAGCGGCAAAGGCGTGCATGTAGTCACGGTCAACGATTACCTGGCCAGCCGCGATGTGGAATGGATGGGCAAGCTCTACAACTTTCTCGGCCTGACCACCGGGGCCATTGTCCATAATATGGATGATACCTCACGCCGGGAAGCCTATGCTGCTGATGTCACCTACGGGACCAATAACGAGTTCGGTTTTGACTATCTCCGCGATAATATGAAATTCAGCACAGAGGATTTCTGCCAGCGCGGTTTCAATTTCTCCATTGTCGATGAGGTGGATTCCATCTTGATTGATGAGGCCCGAACCCCGCTCATTATCTCCGGTCCGGCAGACATGTCCACGGACATGTATCTCAAGGTCGACCGGATCATGAAAAACTTCAAAGAGGACGTGCATTACACCAAGGATGAAAAGGCCCGGCAGGCCCTGCTCACCGATGAGGGTGTTATTCTCGGCGAAGAACTCCTGGAAGTGGATAACCTCTATGATCCAAGTAATATCAATCAGCTTCACCATATCAATCAGGCCCTCAAGGCCCATGTCCTGTTTCAGCGGGATGTAGATTATATTGTCAAGAACGGTGAGGTGGTGATTGTTGATGAATTTACCGGTCGGACCATGGAGGGACGTCGCTATTCAGACGGGCTGCATCAGGCCCTGGAAGCCAAAGAGGGGGTGAAAATTGAAAAAGAAAACCAGACCCTGGCCTCGATCACCTTTCAGAATTACTTCCGGATGTACGACAAACTGGCTGGCATGACCGGTACAGCGGACACCGAAGCTCCCGAGTTTAAAAAGATCTATGATCTGGACGTGGTCATTATCCCCACTAACCGGGATATGGCGCGAAAAGATTACGCGGATGTTATTTACAAAAATCAGGCGGCCAAATACCGGGCCATTACCCGAGAAATTAAAGAATTGCACGAAAAAGGCCAGCCGGTGTTGGTGGGCACGATTTCCATTGATATCTCGGAAAAAATTTCCAGGATGCTCAAAAAAGAGCGGGTCCCTCACGAGGTGCTGAATGCCAAGCATCACGAACGAGAGGCGGAAATCATCGCTGATGCCGGGCAAAAAGGAAAAATCACCATTGCCACCAATATGGCCGGGCGCGGTACAGATATCAAGCTGGGTGAAGGAGTACGCGAGGCTGGCGGTCTTCATATCCTCGGGACCAGTCGCCATGAATCCCGCCGTATTGATAACCAGCTACGCGGTCGTTCTGGTCGCCAGGGTGATCCAGGCTCCTCCCGCTTCTTCCTTTCTTTGGAGGACGATCTGCTCCGCATCTTCGGTTCTGGTAAACTGAGCGCGATTATGGACAAGTTGGGCATGGAAGAGGATGAGCCCATTGAACACTCTATGATCTCCAAGGCTATTGAGAATGCCCAGCGCAAGGTGGAGGGCCATAACTTTGATATTCGTAAGCATTTGCTGGAATATGATGATGTTATGAACAAGCAGCGTGAGGTTATCTACACCCAGCGACGAGAAGTCCTGAAAAGTGAAGATGTCCACAGCATTATTAAAGACATGATGCAGGACCTGGTTGACGACCTTGTGACCGAGACAGCGCAGGATCGCAAACATCCCGAGGATTGGGAATGGGATGCCCTGAACGACCGAGCGGAAGAGGTCTTCAATATCAAACCCGGCTGGATGGACACTGACCCCAGCGAAATGAACGTCGATTCCCTGCGGGAAAAATTGCAGGCAGCGGTTGACCAAGCCTATAAGGCCCAGGATGAGCGCAATAGGGCTGATCAGATGCGCCAGATTGAACGCATGATCCTTCTCCAGATGGTGGACACCCTCTGGAAAGAGCATCTGCTCAATATGGACCATCTTAAAGAAGGGATTGGCCTGCGTGGCTACGGTCAGAAAAATCCACTGGATGAGTATAAGAAGGAAGGCTATGAGCTTTTCCTGTCCATGATTGAGACGGTTAAGGAACAGACCATCACCACCCTGATGCATGTCCGAATCCTCCAGAGCGATGAAGTGGATCGCTTTGAAGAGGAGCAGCGGCGCAAACAAGAGGAAAAGCTGGAGCAAGCGAGGCTTTCCACCGCCTCAACGGGTTCTGGCGATGAGGGACCGAAAACAGTCCGTCGCGATGAGGACAAGGTCGGTCGGAATGCCTCCTGCCCTTGCGGCTCTGGACAGAAGTATAAAAAATGCTGTGGAAAGTTGAGTTAAGCGGCGATCAGCGGAAGAGGCTCCTGCTTCAAAAATGAAGGCTCCAAATCCCAGAAAAGATCCCAGACAAACAACCGGGCGTTCCGGTGAGGATCTTGCTGTGCAGCACTTGGAGCAACAAGGCTATACCATCCTGGAACGCAATTACCGTTTACGGATAGGCGAGATCGATATCATCGCCCGTGATGGAGAGTACCTCGTCTTTATTGAAGTGAAAACTCGACGGAGTAAAAGATTCGGGAGCCCTTTCGAGGCTGTGGATCTCCGTAAACAGCAGAAGATTTTCAATATTGCTGCCGTCTATCTCCAAGGCAAGGAGCTTCCTGTTCGTTTTGACGTGGTTGCTGTTCATCTGAATGAGCAGAATGTCCGCATTGAGGTTCTAAAAAACGCCTTTTAAGGGGGGATTGGGCCGGAATAAACTTTACGAGCTGCGCCCAGGACAATTTGGGCGCAGCAGAAGACGTTGCATCTGTTTCATCGTCCTAAAATCTATAGGAAAGGGCTCAAATAAGATAAGATCGTCCTCAATCTCAAAAATATTATTACTGATAAACTCTCTTCCCAGCAAAGCCGGGTCAACAGCCTTACAGAAAAGTGTTGCTTGGAGGAAAAAAAAGCTATCCAGCTTCATGGAAATGAATTCGACAGCCACACCGCGCTCGGAAATTCTGGTAATAAAACCGACTGCATGGACAGGCTCCTCAGCAAGCAAACCGGACGGCTTTAGGCTGATTATGCAGACATCTCCCATCAGCTGCTGAAAATCACCCTCAACATACAGCCCGCCAAGACTGACATTATCCACAAAACGTTTATATTCCATTGCGCCGAAATCAAGTCGAACGGCCCATTGGATATTTACTCGTGAGAATCTACGCTTATTTTCTTCTTCCATAACAACCACCTTTCATTTATAAGATCCATATATCCACCTTGGAAAAAATTCTCTGGTTGATACCATCATTCTCTCTTCAATGTATCGCATTCTGAAAAAATAAGGAAATTATCAAAAACGCAATCACAAGCAGTTACATTCAGAAGATAAATGGCTTGCCCCTTCCGAACCTTACCCCGAAGGGACATTCTTGATATACGGAAACGAGATGCGCAGAAAACGATTCAGCCGGAAAGGTGAGCGGTGTCAGCAAGGGTTTTGGAACCCGCATGGCTGCGGGGTTTGATTTTGGGCTGTGATATCGGATAATTTCTATTTACTTTTTCAATTCAACATGTATCAATTGCAAATTGAAATAGCTGGTGTTTAATTGGGGGTCTATCCCCGATTTAATTCGGGACAGGGCAGCAAATATGATGAATGGATTATGTGGCGTAAGTGGTCAGTTCGAGGGGTTGAGTTATGGGGGGTGAGTGGCAAGAGGCACGGCTTACTGATTTATACGACATTAGTTCGGGACTATCCAAGCCAGCAAAATACTTTGGATCTGGATACCCATTTCTTGCCTTCAAAGATGTATTCAACAATTATTTCGTTCCCGATGATCTGACACAGTTAGTTCGCTCCAGTGAAAAGGAACAGAAAAAGTGTTCGGTCAGGCGTGGTGATGTGTTTCTGACACGAACAAGCGAAACCATGCATGAACTGGGAATGAGTAGTGTAGCCCTAAAAGATTACGACAGGGCGACATTTAATGGGTTCACAAAACGCCTGAGACCAAAGGATTGTAGCGAGTTAGTTCCTGAGTATATCGGCTACTATTTGAGAAGCCAAAAATTCAGAAATGAGATGCTCGCTTTTTCGACAATGTCCACAAGAGCAAGTCTGAATAACGAGATGATCAGCCATCTTCGGATTTCATTTCCTTCAATCTCAGAGCAGGAAGCTATTGCTTGGGTTCTGAAATCCCTCGACGACAAAATTCAGCTCAACCGCCAGATGAACACGACTCTGGAAGCAATGGCGCAGGCTCTGTTTAAGAGCTGGTTTGTCGATTTTGACCCGGTCATTGATAAGGCCTTGGCCGCTGGCAATCCCATTCCCGAATCGTTGCACAAAAGAGCTGAGGCCCGCCGAGCCTTGGGCGATAAGCGTAAACCGCTGCCTGCTGATATTGCGCAATATTTCCCTGATCATTTTGTTTTCAATGAGAAGGTGGGTTGGATGCCGGAGAGGTGGGAGGTAGGCAAGTTCGCAGACATTGCTAGGCACGTAAGATCCTCAGTGAAAGCCGACGAAGTGGAAGGATATGATTTTTATGTTGGATTGGAGCATATCGGGAAGAAAAATTTATTTCTCTATAATAACGGTTCCGGTGCGTCAGTCAGCAGTAATAAGTCAGGATTTGAAAAAGGAGACCTTCTTTTCGGAAAATTGCGCCCATACTTTCACAAAGTTTGTATTGCTCCATGCCAGGGTATTTGTTCTACTGACATTTTAGTGCTCAGGGCCAAGAGTAGTTCGTTGCATTCTTACATGATGTTAACTGCATTTACTGAGAAATTTGTTGATTATGCCAATCTGCGTTCTACGGGTACTCGAATGCCGAGGGCGAACGTTAAAGATATGCTGGAGTACGCTATTACTTTGCCATCAAAGAAAATTCTTGATTCATTTGATGGCAGTCTGGCCCCAATGTGGAAAAAAGGAATGGCCTCTGTCAAAAATGGTCAGAATTTAGCTACCCTCCGCGACACCCTCCTCCCAAAACTCCTCTCCGGCCAACTCCGCATCCCGGATGCGGAAAAAAAAATGAATGATGCGTAAATATTAAAATCTTCTCTGGAAAAGTATTATGGCAAAACAACACATGAAGGTAGCAATTATTGAGGTTATCGACAATCAACTTGCGGCGAACGATCCACCCGAAACACGTCAGACGCTTGATCGTTTGCTGTCAGAAGGACACTCTGAAGAGGAGGCAAAAAAACTCATAGGTTGCGTTGTGGTTGCAGAGATCTTTAATGTCCTGAAGAAAGAAGAACTTTTCAACCTTGAAAGGTTTGTCCAGGCTCTCAATAATCTTCCAAC
>JBATKL010000120.1:0-8000 GCA_049669385.1 Candidatus Electrothrix sp.
CATCAGAAAGGCGATAGATATTCTGCAAAAAGGCAAACTTGACCTTTGACTCCCTGACAAAATTCAGCCTGACCGAGAACTGATCTCCGCTGGTCAGAGGAAATTTATAGTCCAGCTCAACCCGAACAACCACCAGATTGATTCCTCGATCTGTGAAGTCTTTAAAATCAATCCCGATGCTCTTCAGATATTCATGCCGGGTATGCTCAAGATAATTCTGATACACAGCGTTATTGACGATCCCTTGCAGATCGCACTCATAATCCCTCACCGACATTTCCAAAGAAAAAACAAAATCGTCCACAGCGTCTCCCCTCATTGACCTTAACGTATCAGTTCATTTCCATTCCGTTTATAACGAATTCTGCTCTCTTTCACAATAAAACAAAGGAGCCCTCCCTGTAACGCTCCTCTGAAGTTCTCTCATCGCCAGAATCCGGCCTTTACAACACAAGATAACAGGCTATCCTGAAGAGAAAATAACACTTTTATTGTCGAAAAATTCCCGTCAGCTCAGCGGGCTCTTTCTTCCACCATTTCCAGCAAAATTTTTTATCTTTTTTGTGTACAAAGGAACAAGTTAGACTTCCTCAGAGGAGCACAGAATGGTATGCTGTAATCAACGCCGAATAGGCTGGCTCAAACTTCCTGTCACGGGAAGCCGCAGCTCATATGATATCAAAAAATTTTACAGACAACCCAAGGAGTGATTTATGCTAATTGCGGTCATGAAGGAAAGGCACCCAAGGGAAAAACGGGTCCCGCTGGTTCCCGCGACAGCAGCCAAATTGGTCAAACTCGGGGCTGAGGTGGTTATTGAATCAGGCCTTGGCATGAGCTGTCGCTTTAAAGATGAGGAGTATCAGGAGGCAGGTGCAACTATCGGGTTCTCACGAGAGGATATGCTGAAAACAGCCGACATCATCCTTCGCTTGCGTAAGCCTCCGAAAGACGAAGTCATCCTCATGAAAAAAGGCTGCATTCATGTCAGTTATCTTGACCCCTTTAACGAGGTAGATCTTGTTGAGACCCTGAAGGATGCAAAGATCTCCGCAATCAGCCTAGAGATGATCCCGCGTACCACGATTGCTCAGAAGATGGATGTCCTTTCTTCCCAAGCCAATCTTGGTGGCTATGCCGCAGTTACCCTGGCAGCAGAGCAACTCGATAAGATTTTTCCGATGATGACCACGCCAGCCGGAACCATTAAGCCAGCAAGAGTCTTTATTATCGGCGTTGGTGTTGCCGGACTCCAGGCCATTGCCACGGCCAAACGCTTAGGAGCTATAGTTGAAGCCTTTGACACCAGACCTGTGGTTGAGGAGCAGGTGAAGTCTTTGGGAGCAAAATTTGTTAAGGTTGATCTCGGCGAAACCGGCCAGACCAAGGACGGATATGCCAAGGCCCTGACGCCGGAACAGATGGCCCTGCAAAAAGAAGGCATGACCAAGGCCTGCGCCAGAGCGGATGTTGTCATCACCACAGCCCAGCTCTTTGGACGACCCGCGCCTCGTCTTATTGACCATACCATTCTGGCCCAAATGCGCCCTGGCTCCGTGATTATTGACATGGCTGTGGAGACCGGCGGAAATGTAGAGGGATCCGAGATGGATACTATCGTTGAAATCGAGGGTATAAAAATCTTGGGCATAGCCAACCTTCCCGGACGAGTTGCCACGACCGCCAGCCAGATGTACTCCGCCAACTTAGGAAATTTTGTGGCGCATTTCTGGGATAAAGAGAACAAGGTGCTGACCGTGGACCAGGAGGACGAAATCATGCAGGGGGCTTTGATCACCCATCATGGTGAAATCGTCAGTAAGATGTACAAAAACATCATGAATAAATGAGGATACAATGGAACCGGTATATTTAACGTTTGTTTTTGTCTTAGCAATTTTTTTAGGCTTTGAACTTATCTCCAAGGTCCCCTCAACCCTGCATACCCCGCTGATGTCTGGCTCCAATGCGATTTCTGGCATCACCCTGATCGGGGCCATAGCCTCTCTGAAATCTGACAATCTTACCTTTGCTGCCGTTCTCGGAACCGTAGCGGTTGCCTTTGCAACTATCAATGTGGTGGGTGGTTATATGGTTACTAACCGAATGCTTGAAATGTTTAAGAAAAAAGAGAAGAATGAAGGAGGCCCTAAATGAACCCTCTTTTCATCAACTTTGTCTATATTATTTCAGCAGCCCTGTTCATCTTCGGTCTCAAAATGCTCAGCTCACCTGCTACGGCCCGGAGAGGAAATCTGCTGTCCTCACTGGGAATGCTGATCGCCATTATTATTACCCTAATGAATGCTGGCTTGGATTATAAGTGGGTTTTTCTCGGCATTCTTATCGGGAGTGGCATCGGTGCCTTTATTGCAATTCGAGTCGAAATGACCTCCATGCCAGAAATGGTTGCCCTGTTTAACGGATTTGGCGGCATCTCCAGCCTTCTTCTGGCCTGGGCGGAATATCATCAAAACAGAAATCTGTCGGTTTTCATCGCCCTTGTCGCCTTTCTCTCTGCCTTTATCGGCGGTGTCACCTTTTCTGGTTCCATGGTCGCCTTTGGTAAGCTGACAGGCAAGATCACCCAAAAAGCGGTGATCTTCAAGGGACAGCATATTATTAATGCGGTTATTTTGGGCACCGCCTTGGTCGCTGCCGGTCTCTTCTGTATAATGCCTGCAAGTGTTTTCGGTTATGTCTTGTTTGCCCTTATCCTGCTGGTCGCCTTGGGATTCGGTGTAACCTCCACTCTTCCCATTGGTGGGGCTGACATGCCGGTTGTTATTTCTTTACTGAACAGTTACTCCGGCCTTGCCGCCTGTGCTGCCGGTTTTGTTATTTCCAATAACATCCTGATCGTTGCTGGTGCCTTGGTCGGTGCCTCCGGGATCATCCTGACCAATATCATGTGTAAGGCTATGAACCGTTCCCTGGCCAACGTTTTATTTTCTGGTTTTGGGAGCGTAACCGTCGTACAGGAAGGGAGTGGACCAGAGGGCGAGATTCGACCTGCTTCGGCTGAGGATGTTTATTATATCCTCGAAGCCGCAGACTCTGTTGCCTTTGTTCCGGGATACGGTTTAGCTGTAGCTCAGGCCCAGCATGCGGTGAAAGAACTTGGCGATCTGCTGGAAGCAAACGACACTGAGGTCTCTTACGCTATTCATCCAGTTGCCGGGCGCATGCCCGGCCATATGAACGTGCTGCTTGCCGAGGCCAACGTTCCGTACGACCAGTTGGTGGAGATGGATGATATTAATCCTCGCATGGACAGCGTGGATGTCTGTGTGGTCATTGGTGCCAACGATGTCGTCAATCCGGCAGCCCTTGATAACGAGTCCAGCCCGATTTACGGAATGCCTATCATTGAAACCCACCGCGCCAAAACGGTTATTGTCCTGAAACGCTCTATGAATCCAGGCTTTGCTGGCATTCAGAATGCCCTCTTTTTTGCCGAGAATGCCCGTATGTACTTTGGCGATGCCAAGGCCTCAATTCAAGCCTTGGTGGCGGAATTCAAAAACGATTAGCGAATTAAATAAACGTACGAAAAAACCAAGAGAGCAAGAGAACGAAAAAAAACATTATCCATGTTATCATGAGGAGTTACTAACAAAAACTGCGGCATCGCAAAAAAAAGGGAGGAAAAATGACAACCGATTACTATTCCAAAGAAAAATCATCCTACTGGTCATTGGTCGTTCTGATGTATATTATAATAAACATTCGCGTCGAAGCGGGGTTTGCAACATCACTTGAACGAATACTTGACGGCTCGATGGCTATTTCAGTGTTCCTGCTCTTGCTTTATATCGGGGCGAGATTCTTTAACTTGATCGAGATGAACAACACGGTGAACCTGTTCACCTGCGGCAAAAGCTGCTGCGAAGGAAGAAGAGGGTGATTAACAGACGGTGAAGAGAGTACCTTTCGCCTGACCATTTTTCAGTTGAATCCAGAGCCCATAAAAAAAGGCGGATACGTTGTGCACACGTATCCGCCTTTTTTTGTCTCCTCGCAGTAGCAAGCACCGCACCACAGGAGGCATCAGGTACCGACAACAGCAGGACAAATAAAACAGGGAGGATGAGTTTTGCTCATCCTCCCTATTAAAAAAAACGCTCTCTCCGCCCTTCTTTCTTGTAAAGGAGGCGGGAGAGTCTCTTTCACCCTACATTAGAAGCGAAAACGCAATCCTGCACCAAATCGACCATACATAGACAGATCATCGAATTCATCAATTCCTGAACGCGCTTCAAAGAAAACTGAGGTATTGAAGCTATCCGGATGTCCATAGATCTGTGTACCGACCTGGGCAATGATATCAATGTCGCTATCTTCTGAGTCAATATCGTCATCACCGTTAGACATCCAGCCGCCGAGACCGAAACCCAGGAAGACCGGATTCCATGTATCAGCGACCTGCATGAAGAATATGTTGTACTGAAGCATGAAGTCAATCAACCACGCATCATCACCATCGTTACCATCAGCCTTTGCGGCACCACCGATCATACCGAGAAAGGAGAGACGCTGGTTAAATGCATACTCTACGCCTATTCTGCCAAAACCAAAATCAGCCGGATCGGACAAACGAAGGTAGCCCATATCAGCGACGAAACGAACTGGGTAGAGACATTCCGGACAACAGGGTGCCGGTCCCTCAACAACTTTTTCAACCACTTTCTCGACAATCCGCTCGGGACCGGGAACATTGACAATCCGCTCGGGACCGGGAACGTTGACAATCCGCTCAGGACCGGGAACGTTGACAATTCGCTCGGGACCGGGAACTGTTACAATCCGCTCAGGACCGGGAACGTTGACAATCCGCTCAGGACCGGGAACGTTGACAATCCGTTCCGGGCCGGGAACTGTTTTAACGATAATCTGCACAACCTCTTTCAGAGCCAAGTTGCCGCAAAAGAGAGGTACTGCGAAGATGTAGCGTTTTTCGCCTGCATCAATGAAAAACTCATAACCGCTTAATGCTGCTTTACCACCCCAGATCAAATCCTTGGTCGCTTTAACCTGACCAACGCCATTCGGCCTGAACAGCATCCAGTGAAAAGTTTCGCCGGGCTGATATTCAACATTTTTAATCTGCGCCTGCGAAAACTGTTGCATGAGCGGCGTGTACAGCTCAGGAGCACCAGCTGCCTGCAATCCTTCCATGAGAGCAGTCTGTTGTGTCTGCACCATGCTTTTGAGGTCATCCACTGACTTGAGAGGGGGCGTATAAAACGGATGACGCCCAATCACTGTCAGTGTAGTCGCTGCTTGAGCGGTACAGACTGATAACAATAACAAAAGAGTTACCTGTGCCAAAAATTTCAGTTTCACTGTTTTCATCCTCCTCACATTCCCTGTTTGTAACAAAAATAAAATAGGCTGGCTTACTTTCACCACAAAAATAGCCTGCTGTGTATCCTTGTCCTTTATCTATTTTTCTTCAGAAATCCCCCTGAAATCCCCCTGAAATCCCCCTGAAATCCGATGAAAAAATAAGACCTAATCCAACAGAGATAAGAATACTCTATCGTACAATTTGTTACAACCGATGATTGCATAGGTTATATTTTTTTTACCCACCCTGATGGATCTGGCAAAGTGGCATTGCCGATACAGAAGAACAGCGTAAAAATCAGAACTTACAGCTGAGAGAAATGGAAGCAACAGGATAGTATTCATATTCATCAATCTCTTTTTCTATCTCTTGCCGCTCTTGCTCAATAAAAACTGCTGTAACGGGATGGTCACCCAGTCCCCAAGGATCCTCTACATGCAGTTCAGTGACCTGAGCTGAGCCCTGAAACATAATTCCCAGGTCTATATTCACTCCCCAACGACTCCTGGATTGATGATTGCTTGTCCAGCCGATACCGAGGTAGGGCGCAAAGGTGTCAAACTCAATCAAGCCAACGAGGTGGGCCTGATCAATCAGGTCGGCATAGCGGCTCAGTTCAGGGGAAAGCAGATCCTGGCGATAAGTACCGTCAATATCTATTTCATTATTATTAAGATAGGCTCCCAGGGTAAAACGGAAGGCATTGGCAAAGGGGTGCAGGTCGAGAAGTAACGAACTCGTGGAAAAATCCGGGGCGAAATCATAATCAATATCCCCGATTGTGGTGTCAAAATCAAAACTGACCTGATTGACCCCAGCCCTTATTTCCATGTACGGATTGATATCCATACTGACCTCAAGCCCGCCTCCAAGGGTACCGGCTTTAATAGCCAGACCGATTTGGCCCGATTCCGCGTGAGCAGTGGTGCTGATTGCCAGTAGGGAGCCTACGGCAAGAAGGGTATATATTTTTTTCATAGTTTTTTTTGCGTTGTTTTGATTTTCAGTAATAATTTACGAGATTCCGCCTACCCCAACGGGGTAATATTTATCAGCTCGGGGTAACACCCCGAGTAATCCGGATTGATTTTATACTCAGAACGTAGAGTGGGCAATGAGCAACAACGTGAACAACATTGACAACGCGACAGCTTTTCCATCACAACAGGTTTGGATGAAAAAAATATTGCCCACCCTACCTCTGAACAACAGCATCGGCAAAGCGACCGGCCAGATCCTCCAGAAACTGACGCTTTTCAAGACAATTCAACAAATCTTCAGGCAATTGCCGATATCCGCAAGACGCACCCCAGATAGCCCCAGCCATAGCCCCGATGGTATCCGTATCACCGCCGACTTTTCGAATGTAGGTTAACAGACGAGAAAAGGGTGCCTCGCGCAAGGCAAGCCCGATCGATAACGCCGTAACACAGGAGTCCTTAGCTCTGATGCCGTTCCCGAGTTCACTCGCTACCTGCTTCGGTAACACAGGATGTTCTGCATGTAGCAACCTTTCCGCAACAGCAAGTCTGTTTTGCACATCAAGCGTTTGAACATGGAGGCGAAGTCGCTTAAAAATCTCCTGCACAGGACAATCCAGACAAACCAAGGCTGTCGTCAGAGCGATGATGACAGCTCCGTCCTGACCAACAGGATGAGCATGGGTCACAACGGTTGCGTCCCGAACAGCCCGAACCAGTCGTCGTTCACGCTGTACCCCGTAAAAAAGCCCTACGGGGGCGGCCCGCATAGCACCGCCGTTACCGAAAGAACCATCGGGAAAAACAGCCCGATTGGCAACCTGCCAAGGCTCTCCCTGACGAATACGCTTCAGCAGCTTGCCTGCTCCCGGCCCATAACCCCGTGACCATCTGTAGGAACGGGCAAAACGCCGGGCAAGGTCATTCTGCTCCACTCCTTTGCAGGCCAGAAGGGATTCTATCACATCAACGGACATCTGCGTATCATCTGTCCAGCGCCGTTTGCCGCTCCGCCTGCCCAGCACCAGCCAGAGCAGCCTCTCCACAGGACCACCCTCATACGGTGCGCCGAAAGCATCGCCGAGAGCGGAAGCAAGAACTGCACCGCGCATACGATCATGTAAGCGGTCATGTAAGCGGCCATCTAACTGATCATACCGACGATCATGAATATCTGTCATTTCCGCCACCTCAAAAATCAGCTAAAACTGGCTACCAGCAGAATAAAGACAAAGACCGCCACACCGGCTGAAATCCCTGCCCCGATATATTGCCAGGACAGTGCCACCACCGCAGTAAGAATACTCCCGATAGAGATCTCTCTTCCGTGTTCTTTATCCCAGGAATAAATCGCTGTACCGATGGCCGTCACCGCAGCTAGGAGCATCACAACTCTTAAAAAAAGAGACAGCTGCTCCAACTTTTTTATATTGCGTCCATTCTCAGAAAATTTCTCCAGCATCTCCTTAACATCAGGATCTTTTAAGGGCGCAAAATTTACTTTTACCCCTTTAATCTCCAGCGAGACAGCTGCATCATCAACCGAATCAACAACTTCAATTTCTTTAATTTTCTGATCAAGCATACAGGGAGGGAGGACAGCAAGCATCAACGAGAGACAGGATAACAACAAGGACAGGACACCGATGCGAAACCTTGTCTGTTGCATA
>JBATKL010000121.1:0-1626 GCA_049669385.1 Candidatus Electrothrix sp.
GGGCAGGGCTTTGGCCTGCCCTAGTTTTTCTCGCAGTCTCTGGAAGACTCTCTCCGTTGTTTGAAATGTCCTGGCTGTTTTAAGCTGTATTCTAAAATGGCCTTGACTGTTTTAGAATGCAGTATAAAATAGCCGTATGCGATATATCGAACCGTACATCAGACAGGATCTTGCCAAGAAGATGGTTTTTGTTGGCGGCCCCCGCCAAGTCGGAAAAACCACCTTGGCCCAGCATATCCTCTCCCGAACGACAGGTCATTATTTCAACTGGGATTATGACGTCGACCGGCAGGCCGTACTCAACAGACAGTGGTCAGATGATGCTCCCTTGCTTGTCTTTGATGAGCTGCATAAATTTCCTCGCTGGAAAAATTGGCTCAAAGGGATTTATGACGTAGAAGGAGACCGGCACTCCATTCTCGTCACCGGTTCGGCCCGCCTTGATGTTTATAGACGCGGTGGGGACTCCATGTTGGGACGATATCATTACTGGCGGTTGCACCCCTACACTCTTGATGAGCTTCCTGAGGGGGTAGAAAAAAAAGAGGGGTTTGAGCGTCTTATGCAGTTGGGAGGTTTTCCTGAACCTTTTCACGAAATTGATGCGCGAAATGCCCGACGTTGGCAGCGGGAGCGAATGAACAGAGTGTTGCGGGAAGATATTCGGGATTTGGAACCTGTGCGTGACATAGGTAATCTGGTTCTGCTGCTCGACTTGCTCCGCACCCGTGTGGGCGGTCTGCTGGTGCTGTCAAATCTGGCGCAGGATCTTCAGGTGGCCCCGCAAAGCGTCAAGGCGTGGTTATCTGTTTTTGAGCGAATGTATCTGTTGTTCATCGTTCGTCCCTATACCCGTTCTCTGCCCCGAGCTGTGCAGAAGCCGCCCAAGGTCTATTTCTTTGATAACCAGGATGTGCTGGGGGATGCAGGTGCTCGTTTTGAGAATCTTGTGGCGACGCATCTCCTCAAACGATTGCATTTCGAGGAGGATTATGATGGTCGTACCTGTCAGCTCCACTACATTCGTGATAAAGAGGGGCGGGAGGTTGATTTTGCCATTGTGCGGGACAATGTCTTGGAAGAGCTGATTGAAGTAAAATACAACGACACCTCTGTTTCTCGTCATCTCAAATACTATGTTGATAAGCTCAAGCCAGCCAGAGCAACCCAGTTGGTGGCAACTGTGGATAAGCCCTTTGATCAGGACGGTATCCGAGTGACCGGGCCGCTGGATTACTTCGCAAATCCGCCTTGGGCCGAGATGCCGAGGCGCTGACAGCTGACAACAGCGGAGCTGCTATGAATCGCAAAATTCCCGATCACCATTTGGTCTACGGCACCCTCAAGGATTACTTGACCGGCGAGGAATTGCCGGATACGGATGATGAACGACTCCGGCAGGAGATGGAGCGAATGATGGTGGAGGAAAAAGGTTTTGCCAAGGAGGAGCTGGAGCCCCGCCTGACCGTGGAAACCCTGTTCAACCATATCTTTGTCCGCTCAATTATTGATTTGACTGTGTCCTGCAACGGACAGCGTCTTTTTGTCCTTCGCTATGGCCCCGGTTCCTTGGTGACTCGGGAAAAACCGGCCTTGGCAGCGGCACGGGTGCTGGACAGTGCTTAC
>JBATKL010000122.1:0-3368 GCA_049669385.1 Candidatus Electrothrix sp.
CTTTTCACCTATTTTCCTGAAGCGGCAGTTAAGCTTCCTTACAAGGCATTCACGGAAGATCGCACCACAATGACCGGAACTTGGTCTCCAACTGAAAAAACAATAAACAGGATTGCGGAAATAGATCCTTGGGCAAAGGCTATTATTACTGACGCAACCAACTGTGGTCATTACTTTAATTGGCTTTCAGAGCGGGAAGCATTAGAAAATAATAAGCTCAGAAGATTTCTTGATAGCGGAAAAGTATTCGGCAGGGATGCTTTTGAACGGGATCAAATTCTCCAGTTAGTAAAATCAGCCGTCGAGGAGATTACAGGTTTTGCCGGGTTGTTTCATGATAGAGAATTGTATGAATTCACACTGAGAAAAAATGTCGGCACAGAGGAAAATACGCTTCTTTTCCCCCAGCTCTCTTCCGGTGAACAACATTTAGTGACCTTTGTAACCATGATTGCGGTATATCTTGCCGCCACTTTCCCGGAAGCGGGAAATCCTTTAAAAGAAGAAGCCGTTTTCCTGATAGACGCGATCGAACTGCATCTACATCCTTCCTGGCAAAGAGAAATCATTCCAAAATTGCTCTCTACCTTTCCTAACTGCCAATTTATCATAACCACCCACTCACCGCAGGTACTTGGCAATGTCAAGCCAGAGTCGATTTTCCTGCTGAAAAGGGAGGATGATGAGATTATCTGTGAACAGCCCGATGAAAGCTACGGGATGACGATGGATCGGGTGTTGGAACTCGTCATGGACGAGACAGCACGTCCAAACAAAGAAATGCAGGAACGTATCGAAAAATTTTTTGAACATATCAGCAGAAAGGAATTTGATAAGGCTTCCGACCTTATCAAGGTTCTCAAACAGGACATTCCTACCGACCCTGATCTTATACGGGCAGAGATGCTTCTCCACAAGAAAGGGCTGTCTTTATGAGGGTCATCAAGAAAAGCAAGGAGCCCGATGATTTCAGCCGATGGAAAAAACGGAACAAGAAAGCTGGCTGGAATGATTTTTCAGGCGGTTCAGAATACGGAGAAATTAAAGAGCAGCTAACAGCTGAACAGCTTGGGATATGCTGCTATTGTGAAGTGATGCTGACGGAGCATGATTGCCACATTGAACATCTGAAACCAAAAAGTATTTATCCGCAGAAAATGTTTGCTTACGAGAATCTTTTGGCTTCCTGCAATAGGAAGGAGAGCTGTGGACATAAAAAAGGAAAATGGTATAGCTCTGATATGGTCTCACCGCTGGATGAAGATTGTGAGAAACGTTTCACTTACACCCTTGACGGTAGGATAATCCCCTCGGATAAAAAAGACACCTCGGCCTTGGAGACCATTGAGCAACTGGGCTTGAACTGTCCCAAACTGAAAGACCGGCGCAAAAGTATCATTATGGCATTGGATAACGGAGGAGACGGCCCAGAACCGGATTATCTGCAAACCGTTGCACAAGGAATTTTAACCAAGGAAAGCGGCTGGCCATTTGGCTTTTACACAGTCCTCTTGTTTCTAGCAGAACTGTATGAGATTCCAATTCCGCAATAAAAGATGATAGAGGAGCAGGAACGCCTGCTCCCCGGTCACCTGATGATCAACCCTAGATAATCGGTTTCATAGCACCCATGTATGAGCGCAGTTCCTCGCCGATGATCTCTACGCCGGTGTAGCGGATATCCTCATTCACAGCGATCAGCTCTACATTGCTGACCCCGTTACCCTTCGCATCCAGTCCCTTGCCGATGACATCGGTGCTCACGGCCTTCATGAAATCCTGGAGCAGCGGATAAGCGGCATGGTTAAACAGGTAACAACCGTATTCTGCGGTATCCGAGATAACCACGTTCATCTCGTAAAGCTTCTTTCGGGTGATCAGGTTGGCGATCAGCGGCAGCTCATGCAGGGACTCGTAGTAGGCTGACTCTTCCTTGATGCCTGCGGAAACCATAGTGTCAAAGGCCAATTCCACGCCCGCCTTGACCATGGCCACCATCAGGATGCCCTTGTCAAAATATTCCTGCTCGGCAATTTCTACATCAGCGGCTTCAATCTTCTCGAAATCGGTTTCACCGGTTTCTTTGCGCCAGTTCAGCAGGTCGGCATCATCCTTGGCCCAGTCTTTCATCATGGTTGTGGAAAAATGCCCGGACATGATGTCATCCATGTGCTTATGAAAAAGCGGGGCCATGATTTGGCTTAATTCTTCAGCCAGCTCATTAGCGCGGATCTTGGCCGGATTGGAGAGCCGATCCATCATATTGGTGATACCACCATGCTTGAGAGCCTCGGTGATGGTCTCCCAACCGTTCTGGATAAATTTTACTGCGTAGGCTGCATCAATACCCTGCTCAACCATCTTTTCAAAACAGAGCAGTGAACCGGTTTGCAGCATACCGCAAAGGATGGTCTGCTCACCCATCAGGTCAGACTTGACCTCGGCAACAAAGGAGGACTCCAGGCAACCAGCCCGATCACCGCCGGTACCGGAGGCATAGGCCTTGGCCACATCCCAGCCGATCCCCTGGGGATCGTTCTCACGATGAACAGCCAGCAGGGTCGGAACGCCGAAACCGCGTTTGTACTCCTCGCGCACCTCGGTTCCGGGAGATTTCGGTGCCACCATAACGACCGTGATATCCTCACGGATCTGCATACCTTCTTCAACGATATTGAAACCGTGCGAGTAGGACAGGCAGGAGTTCTTCTTCATAAAGGGCATAACCGTCTCAATGACGTTGGAGTGCTGCTTATCCGGGGTCAGGTTGATGACCAGATCAGCATCCGGCAGCATTTCCTCGTAGCTCCCTACCTTGAAATCGTTCTCTGTTGCATTTTTCCAAGATTGGCGTTGCTCCTTAATGGCCGCATCACGCAGCGTATACGAGACGTCCAGACCAGAATCACGCAGATTCAGGCCCTGATTCAGGCCCTGAGCACCGCAGCCGACAATAACAATTTTCTTGCCTTTCAGGGCTTCCACCCCGTTGAACTCTGAGGCATCCATGAAACGGCATTGGCCCAGCTCTGCGAGCTGGAGGCGTAGGGGCAGGCTGTTGAAATAATTCGCCATTGGTTTTTCTCCTTGGGTTGGTTGTATTCGTATAGTCTGTGATGAAAGCCTCTTTCTTTCCCTCAACGGAGCGACAAGAAAGAGCCTGTACGTTTAATTTTATATTTGAGCGTACTCTAACATGGAATAGCGTTGCGTAAAGTGATTTGTTTGCGATATACTCTTGCAAAATTCACAACACAGAAATTTATGAATATTGAAACGCTCCATATTTTTCAGCATCTTGCGAAAAGCCTCCACTTTGGCAGAACCAGCCGGGCCTGCAACATTTCCCCGTCAGCTCTGACCAGAAC
>JBATKL010000123.1:0-5151 GCA_049669385.1 Candidatus Electrothrix sp.
TATAGAGACGCCAAGAAGCCCGGCCAACGACTTTTGCGTTTTGCCGAGCTTCTTCCGATAATAAGAAAATTCACTAGAGGTCATGAAAGTCTGACAGGTTAAATTAACGAGATAATTACGCGTCAAATATACCACAGTGTAACGGCCTTCACAACCACTTTTTCAATCTCGAATAAACCGATACTTTTTTTCTTATAAATAGTTATAAGTTGCACCTAATCAAAGGTGGGTGTATCTACCACAAGGGTCTTTAACATAAAGTTATAGGCCCCTACTACATCCCTGCAAGCTCTTGACCCATCAGTCAATTTGATAGTCTTTGCACTACCAAGTTTCCTGTTAACGACACCAGTTTGTGGATGAGTCTTGCTGGTGTATTCTTCGGTATTCATCACGACACAGCAACCTTTCTTCAAGGCGATCCATTCAAGCCTTTTCCGAAACGTATAGAATGAAAGCCCCATCATTGCCCGAACAGTTTTGCTGCGGATCTTCCTGTCCTTTTTTTTCACCATATCTTGCGTTTCAAAGGTAGGTAAAATAATAGTTGAAAAATTATTACAAAGAAAAGTTGCTGTTTTGTAATGCAATTCTGTGACAAGGTTATTGATTCTTTCTCTTAGCCGCATAGCTGCCTTTTTCAGACTGCGCTTCTTCTTGGTGTTCCTGCTTTTTGCAATTCTGGAATAAAGATTATCCAGCGCTATGAAATATTTAAACATCTTCTCGCTGGTATCTCTACCGATATTGCCTGAGCAGTGCGGAGAATAAAAGCTGATAAATGAACGTATGCCGGGGTCAAGAGCCACCGTTTCAGGTTGCTTGGTTCTCGCTTCCTGTGGGGTTTCATCTTTATAACATGCGCCCAAATACCAGCTCCCATTTCTCCAGATCAACCGGCTATCGCAAAGTTCAGCCGGAAGATCCTCTTTTATTACCAATCCTTTCCCTGATTTTCTCGGATATATCCCCTTGTCAGATATTGCTGATTTAGGGATATAGCAGGATTGGGTTGTGCTTTTTCGTGTTCTGAATTTTGGTCTCCCTTTACCAGCCCAAAAGGCCGCACAAGCTTCTTTGATGGAGTTTCCTTTAATCTGGAATGGAACTGATTTTGTCCACTCTGGAAGGAACTGCGTAGCGTACTTTTTTATTTCCATCCAGTGCGGAGTCCAGTTCCTACAACTTCTTATAAAGTCGATAGTCCAGTTAAATACCCACCTTGATACATCATGCCAATGCTTAAACGTTTTCTTTTGATTCTTTGTCGGATAGAGACGGATTAATCTTTGCCTTGTAGCTCCTAATTCCGGGCAATCGACAAGAGAAGACATGCAGAATTGCGAGTAAATTGCTGGTACGTTTAGATTTTGGTGCGTGTTTAGTTCTGACAAGAACCAAGAGTTTTCCAGCGTTTCGTTCGATAATCCATTTGAACACGTCAAATCCAAATCTTCCGATCCTGTCACGGTGGGCAACAATAACTGTCTGCTTAACTCCTGACATGCTTGATTCCAAAATAGAACGTACACCTTTTCTTGCATTTATCCCGCTTCCTCAATCCTACTCAGCAATAGCAGACCAACTTTTCCGGCATTATACTCCAGCCCCTGACTATCTGGGGAGTCACACCAACTTTAGCCGTAAGTCATCGTTAATATTTTTGATTTCATAAACTATTTATAGTTATTTGATCAACTGTTGCAAACCCTTCTGAAAAACAGTCCTTGGTACGTAGCAGGTCTTGTTCATTTCGGCTATATTGACCCAATAATCATGGTCCGCCCGGCAGCCAAACTCTATGCTCAAATGTCAGCAAAAGACGTGCAGCGCTGGCAGTACTGAAAACCGAATCGTAGGGCGGACGACAAGTTTGACCGCAGAAGATACCACTTTAAAGGAAGGAGTCAACAGATGACAATAAAAAACAACAGCAGGGGACCCAAGAGAATACTGAAAGCGTATTCCTACTCCATCCAAGGCCTCAAGGCCGCCTTACGCTACGAAGCCGCCTTTTCTGAGGAGCTTCTCCTCATTGCTGTTATGCTGCCTCTAGGGCTTTGGGCTGGTGATAACGGTACAGAACGCGCCATCCTGATAGGTTGCCTTTTTCTTATCCTGATTACGGAACTGCTCAACTCCGCTCTGGAAGCAGTTGTTGACCGCATCAGCCTGGAGCACCATGAGTTATCAGGCCGAGCAAAAGACTTGGGCTCGGCAGCCGTTTTCCTGGCTCTTCTTAACGGGGCTGTTGTCTGGTTACTGATACTGTGCGGATAACACAGGTACTTATACAAAAAAAAGGGCGGAAAATCAGAGCGTCATAACAGAGTTACTCTCTCCATGTTCATTCGCCACATACTCATCAGCTGCCGGATCATTTACCCATATATTACCATCCAGCACATAACGAAACGTATACGAGCAACCAGCCTTCAGGGAGATTGTCACAGAAAAGCTCCCATCTTTCAATTTCTTCATTGGGGTGTCGGTTGTTGACCAACTGTTAAACTCACCGGCTAGCACTGCTGAACCGGCATGTTCCTGATTGGGATATTTAAAGGTCACCCTGCATTTCTTCTTTGTTTTTGTATAGTTTTTTAGCAACATATCTCACCCCTTTAACAGAACATAAAAAACTCAGTAGGCAATTACCGACCTACTGAAACCTTGTCTAGTTCCTCTTCTCAACGTAACATGAATAATATCATGAATAATATAAAGTGCCCTATTTCCTCTCCACTTACAATAGAAAAAGCAGAGAAAGTTTTTTTTCTCCAATCTTTTACTTTCAGCAACTTAACAGCTCAGGAATAGCTTCATGACAGTAAACACGACTGACAGCGGAACCCCCTTGAAAATCCCGGAACTGCTCGCTCCGGCAGGTACTATGGAAAAACTCATCACAGCCATCCACTACGGGGCAGATGCAGTCTACCTGGGCGGCAGTAACTACAGCCTGCGTGCCGGTGCTGGCAATTTTAATAATCAGGAAATCAGCAAGGCTGTTACCTACGCCCATGAGCGCGAGGTGAACGTCTATATCACTGTAAATATTTTCGCTCATAACCGAGATTTCAAACAATTCACCGAGCATCTTCACAGCCTGCAAGAAACCGGAGCAGACGGCCTTATCGTTGCCGACCCCGGCATCCTCCTCCTCTGCAAAGAAACCGTCCCGGACATACCCATCCATCTTTCCACCCAGGCTAATGTAACCAACAGCCACAGCGCCCGCTTCTGGGCATCTCAAGGAGTGCGACGGATCAACCTTGCTCGCGAGCTAGGCCTAGAGGAGATCCGAGAAATCAGACAAGGCACGGACACCGAGCTGGAGGTCTTTGTCCACGGCGCTCTCTGTATCTCCTATTCTGGACGCTGCATGCTCTCAAACTACCTGACCGGACGCGATGCCAATCAGGGAGGTTGTGCCCACCCATGCCGCTATTCGTACTCCCTTGTCGAAGAAAAGAGACCGGGAGTTTATTTTCCCGTAGAAGAAGACGAACGAGGAACCTATATCTTCAATTCCCGTGATCTCTGCTTGCTGGGACGTCTCCCCGAGTTAGTTGCGGCTGGGGTGAACACAATTAAGATCGAAGGAAGAATGAAATCCATGGGCTATGTGGGAGCAGCTGTTCGAGTCTACCGAGCCGCTCTTGACTTTATTCAGAAGGAGATTAATCAGGGAACGGAGGCTGCACAGATCGTCCTCCCAAAGTCTTTCAAGAATGAAATGAACAAGATAGGTACAAGAGGGCAGACAGAAAACTTTTTTAATGAATCTCCTTCATCAGACGCCATGCTTTATGATACAATACGAATAAATCAGCAGTACAGCCCGGTCGGTATTGTGCGTGCGAGCACACCGCTCCTGATTGAAGCCCGTAATGTGCTGACAAGAGGAGACAGAATTGAATACCTGGGCCGCGAACTTGAACCGATTACCTGTACAGTAGTTGCCATGACAACAGTGGATGGCGAGCCCAAGGAACGGGCGAATCCGGGAAATAGAATTATCCTAACAACCTCTCCTGCACTAGAGAGCCCGGAAATAAACGCAGTTCTACGCAAGAGGCTTGACCAAAAAGATCCGATAACCAAATAGAATACAAAGAGAACTATGACACCTTTCCTTGATGTCCCTTTTCTTCCGGAAGAAGCCTATATAACGTTTATCAACAACAACAGCGAGTATATAGACTCTGTCCATTTCAGCCTTATGGGCGCTAAAAGGCTGGATAACCGGGTTGATCCCCAATCAATCGATAATCTTGACACGATCATTCGGATGGTGGAACACGTCAAGGTAAAGAACAAATACCTCCTGCTGAACAGCATCTTTTACGGCCCTGATCTGTTGACAAAAAACGAACACATCACCCATCTCATTGACTGCCTTGATAAATGCGTGAATGCGGGGGTGATCAAAGGTATTATCTATTGTGACCAATTTCTGCTCCAATCACTGTCTAGCGAGGCCCCTGAACTGGCCAAATCCCTGGAAGCTGTTCCCGGCACGAACACCATGCTCGACTCCCAGGCAAAGATCAGCTCTCATCTCGACTACATAGGCGAAACGAACTTCCAGTTACCAAGCAAGCTCACTTTAGACCGCTCGCTGAATCGAGATTTTGAAAAACTGACTGATACCGTCAATTGGTGCCGCAAAGGATATCCGGAAATCAAGATAGAACTGCTGGCCAACGAAGGCTGCCTGCCCTTTTGTCCGTACAGAAACTCCCATGACGCCTATATCGCCTTGGGTAACCACGAAGGGGACGATAACAGCTCTGATATCAATAAGAAATTCGGTTGCCGACAGCTGTTGAATAAACAACCGTATCGCCTCCTTCAATCTCCGTTTATTCGTCCAGAGGATGTTGACTCCTATCTCGGCCAGGCAGATCTCATCCTCCTTTCCGGTCGAGCCCAAGGTATTGACTTCCTCAAAAAGACTGTTTCTGCCTACGTAGCAAAAAGCCACGAAGGTAACCTTTTAGAGCTGCTTGATTCCATGAACTGGTTAGGCAATCAGCTCTATATTGAAAATTCGGCACTCTCCTTTGACTTTGCCAGCATGCTCTCTGTTTGCGATAACCGTTGTAACGCCTGCGGATTCTGCATGGAGCTTTTCAAAGCTATTGCTCG
>JBATKL010000124.1:0-1608 GCA_049669385.1 Candidatus Electrothrix sp.
TGCTGATCCCTTAGTCTTTCATTGCCGCATGCCGAAAGGGCGAGAGCAGCAAGGAAAACACCAGTAAACGCGATCATCCCTCTGTGTTCATACAATTCTCCTGTTGTTTTCATGATATTCCTCCCTGGTATTACAGAAAGCAGGCGGCCCGGCTATCTCTCCCGTAGAGACCCGTGGCTTTCCGACACCGCCTCACGACGGCTGTGGCTGTGTTCAAGTTTCTCAAGCCGAATATCCTTGTTATCCTTGTCCGGCTTTGACCAAGAAAGCTTTGTACCCCGCTTGTCAAAAGCAGTTTCGCTCAATTATTAAAATGCATAAAATATGCCAAACAATAAGAAGGAAAAGTTTATATATAAATTTTGTGGTATATTTATATTTATGTTTTTCCGTAACTAATGAGTAATGTTTATTCTTTATTGTGAATTCTTATCGTGATTTCTTATCGTAATCTTCTTGAGGGATAATATTTTGATATTTCAACACCTCATTATGAGGTGACGGAAAAGGACAGGAATGGACAATAGGCGGCATCGATGGCGGCACCGATGGCGGCACCAATTATGTCGAATGAGGGGTGTGTGTACTCTTCACTGTCCGGGGTGCTCGCAAAGGAACATCGCGGATGAACAGACAAGAGGAGAGTAGGATTAGACTTGCAAATTTATTGAGACGTTTTTAGAATATCCTTCCTCTGTGCGTGTTGCCTGCTGTCCTTTCAGGCGGTCTGAGAGGACGGGACGAGAAAGGTGACAAGATTGAATTCAAAGGGATCGGAACTATTATGGCACTCATAGTGCAAAAATTCGGTGGTACCTCAGTCGGGTCCACGGATAAAATAAAAAACGTGGCTGAGCGGGTGCTCAGACAGCAGAGGCAGGGCCATCAGATGGTGGTGGTGCTTTCCGCCATGTCGGGCCAGACAGATAAGCTGCTGGGGCTGGCAGCGGAGATGCAGGACATGCCTGACCTCCGCGAAATGGATATGCTGCTGTCCACGGGCGAGCAGGTGACCATTGCTCTGTTTGCTATGGCTGTCAAGGCAGCAGGCAGTGATGCAATCTCCCTGCTGGGGGATCAGGTGCATATTCATACAGATGCCATGCATACCAAGGCCCGTATCAAGGAGATTGACACCGAGTTGATGCAAAAGCATCTTGATGCGGGCAAAGTAGTCGTGGTTGCTGGCTTTCAGGGCGTGGATGATAACGGCGATATTACGACCCTGGGTCGGGGCGGTTCAGACACCACCGCTGTGGCTTTGGCTGCCGCGCTCAAGGCGGATGCCTGCGAGATTTTCACCGATGTTGAGGGCGTGTACACCACAGACCCTAATATCTGTGCGCAGGCACGTAAGATTAACATGATAACCTATGACGAAATGCTGGAGCTCGCCAGTCTCGGTGCGAAAGTGCTGGAGATTCGCTCGGTCGGTTTGGCCAAGCGCTATAAAGTTCCGTTACATGTTCGTTCCACATTTTCAGAAAACGAAGGCACCTGGGTCGTTGAGGAGAAGAGAATTATGGAATCCATGCTGGTTTCCGGTATTACCTATAATAAGAATGAAGCGCGTATCACCATCACCAAGGTGCCGGATCAGCCCGGTGT
>JBATKL010000125.1:0-8936 GCA_049669385.1 Candidatus Electrothrix sp.
GCTTACAGATGAGATCGGTGCCGCCTTCTTCGAAGAAGGAAATTTTCGCTGTGCTGCCTTCAACACCGCCCAGAGATGGGTAAAGCACAACAACCAACGAATCCAGCAGGACCTAGCCCGCGAGCCCTCAAGTTATTTTACCGCTTTCACCAGGGCCTTTGCCCGCTATGCCCCACAGGGGAAGTTCATCCAGCTTCACGGTTTTTCCCAAAAAAAGAGAAAAAGTACAGCCGGGCGAAAAGCTGACGTCATCCTCAGCTCAGGCAGCCGGGATACACAACAAAATGTTCGCCTGCTGAGCAGCTGCCTTGGTCAGGCCTTGGGCATCACCGCCCTGACCTACCCTGATCAGGTGCATGAGCTGGGAGGTACAAGAAATATCAGCGGAAAAATATTACGCTCAATAGACCATCCCGGTTTTCTCCACCTGGAAATGAGCCACCCGATCCGGAAACGACTGCATAAAGAAATCCTGGCCAGAAAAAAACTTCTTCAATGCATTGCACCAGGTAACTGAATTCAACTCATTCGGAGAAATTATGCGACAATATGCTTTATTTTTCTTCCTGTTTTTCACCCTGCTCTTTAGCTGCTGTTTTTCCTCCTCCCCATGCCGGGCAGAGCAGTTCTTTATCCCTACAGGTTCTACAGCCCAGAAGCTGATCACCGAGCTACGCTGGGACAATCTGGAAACCTGCCAAGATGAAGACAAGCAGAATCAGGATCAGCGGGTTGCCTGCCTGAGCGATAAACAACCCCGTTCTGACCGAGAACTCGGGATGCATATTTTCCACCTAGCCCCTGGTGAGTCCGTCCGTTTCCAGCTTGCTCCCTTCACCTTTTTGCGCGTCTTCTCAGCAGAGAAAAAGCTGACGGATGATGCCTTGCATTGCTTGCTCTCCAATGGTTCCGGTCTTCAGGCAAAGGTCTCCCCGCTGTGGACCAAAGATAAAAAGAATCTGCTGATCAAGGCCGTGGCCCCGCTTATTGTCCAACTGACTCGGCCTGCGCAGGGTAGTTCGCAGAGGAATCCGCAAGGTACTCCACAGAAAAAGCAGGAAGACCACTCGAAAAACCTCTCCTTTGCGGTCTTTGTCTCCAGAACCAGGACGTTACCTGCAACCCTGGATACAGCCGAAGTTCTGCCACTGTCCGGCGATTCCCTTTCTGTAGAAGATGCCGGAACACAGCATTCTTTTTGGCCTATTTCCGCCGACCAAGAAGTTGAATTGGAAGAGGAGATAGAGGGACCAGCCCGCCTTGTTCTGGAAACTCGGCTTGTCTATCCGGCCTGGTATCAGCAGCAATCCCAGAGCTATCAGGTGGAGTTATCCGGCGATAAGATTGTGCCCTCCCTCTTTCTCATTCGGACCACAACAGACGAAGACCGTCTTCTGCTCGCCGAGGAGGATCCGGCAGTCCTGGGGCAGCTCCGCAGACGGTATCTTCAGATCCCCGAGGGCCGTCACAGACTCCACCTGCAAGCAAGTCAGGATATCCTGGCCCGGCTGATCAGGTTAGATAAGGATGCCTATCTTTTTCCAGATCGCAACCGGGTTGCGCACGACCAGCCACAAAATAAACAGGATAATAATGAGCAGGCAGAGGATAAAAAATCAAAGCGCCCTCTTCCGCCCTGGAGTTCATCCTGGAATTATGATGAAGAGCAGTTACAGTCCTTGGTTGCCGAGCAACTCCGACCTCAACCTCTACAATCTGGGCATCTCCAATCTGAGCAACTCATACCTGAACAGGTCTTCCCGATAGCCCAGGCCCTTATCCGCGATTATCGCCACCCGGACAGCCCCCTACTGGCGGCCCAACTGCTTAGCAATATGCAGGATAAGGATGAAAGTCACCAACACAGGGAGGAGGCTCAACAGCTCATCCATGCAGCCTCTTTTTATCAGCACCTCTTTCCTGCCAGCCAGGCGAGGGGACTGACAGGTGGACTGACAGGTGGACAACAAATCAACCAGGAATTCAAACGGTACTTGCTGCCAAAATTAAAAGGAAGAAGAGAGAGTCAGTTAGTTCTGGCCGAGCAATTCGGAGCAGCCCTGAGCGATGCTGTGGATAGAGGCTATTTCTTCGACCTCGCTCCTTCGGATGCGCCCCCGGATGCTCCTCCTGATACAAAGAAAAAGAGCAACGAACTCCGCTTTCAGCTCCCTGATCAACCCGTACCCTACCATCTGCGTATCCTTGCGGAGCATCTGCCCAACCTTACAAGTCCTGAGGCCAAGCCGATCTCCTTTCTCCTCATAACAGATACCGGTCATGAACAGGAGTTCACCCTCTTGCCTCATCAAGAACGCCCCGACACAGCCTATCGCATCACCCGTGCCGAAGCCGGAGCCCTGGCTGAATATCTTGATCTCCCCCGGAAAAGGAAAACTGAACCGCAGCATCCTCTGAGCAAAGCGGCCTCTTACGACCTGGTTCTCCCGGCCCAGGTTAAGGAAATATACCTCCGCCCGCAAAGGGGTAATAAGACCACCCTCTCGCTTGCCGTAAAAATACGTAAAGCCCGTCCCTTTCTCCTCTCCCAGGAGGAATTCCTTGCTGCGGATCGGGCAGCAGGGAGCAGCGAAACCGCCTTTGCAGATCTGAACGCGCTTATTGCCTCCTGGCCTGCTCTTCCAAAATTCAAAGAAAAAAGCCCTCTCAAGCAATCACTTCGCTTCGATCGCCTGAGCCAGTATATCTTTCTCGTCCGGGCGATAAAGAGCCTGTCCGCTCATATACCGGCCTCTGTTGTGCCTTTATCGCCAACAGCTTTGTCGTCAATACAACACAACGATTCACCGAACAAGCAGAAAAAAAAGAAACAACAAAACAAGATACTCTCCCAGGCTCACGCTGCACAAAAATCTGGAGACTGGCTCCTTGCCCTTGATCTCTGGTCCAGGGCAGTCGGTAAGACGATCGACAAGGCAGAAGATAACTCGATGAATGAGGCTCGCCTGGGGCAGGCAGAGGCCCTGATCCAACTCGGTGAGATAAACATGGCCCGCACCCTACTTCGGGGACTGCTCTTGTATCCGCATGGCCGACAAAATACACAAAAAGAGGATCTCTCCCAAGCCGCTTTTAAAAGGCTGGAGGCGTTGTATCTGGACAGGCAGGAGGGTTCAGCCCTGCTTTCGCTGTATGCCGTCCGTTTTTTGCATAAACCGGAGCAAAACGTACTCCAGAAATTTGCCGATCAGGCCTTACAACAGGGGCAGTTCAACCTTGCTCTGCTCGCTTCGCTGAGCCTCAAGCGGGAAGAACGTAATCATGATACCTTGATTCGGGCAGCCTTACATAAGGGCTGGTCAGAGGTGGCTCGGCAGGAGATCAGTATGCTCAGCCACCCTGAAGATCAAGAGGAACAAAGGTACTGGCAAGCCCTCCTTGAGCCTGGGTCCGCCCAACCTCTACAGGTTACCCAACCTGAGTTACCACAGTTACCGCAAACAGAACCCTGGCTGATTCGTTCCCATGCTGGACAGGCTCTGCTCTATAATTCAAGCCGTGATCTTTCATCTCAGTATTTCCTGGCCTCTCCCGAAAAACCACTGATTCTCGACGTGCAAGGCCCAGTTCAGTTAAACCTGACCGCCCGCCCGGTACATCACAGCGCAGACAGCAGGGTGGATGACTGGTTAGAAATCAGACAAGGCAAAAACATCCAGGTCTTGCCGATCAACAAAAATGGTCCTGCCGCAGGATTAATTTTCCGAGAAAATTCCCAAGAAGAATCGGGTCGCCTGCCGGGCCGAGCAGTACGAACCAGCTACGCTGTCGGCTCAGGGAAACACAAAGTAATCATTACAGGCCGGGCAACAGAGCTCATGGTGCAGGTTGCGGCTCTCCGTGCTGAGACCCCTGTTATTCATCCGCAAACACAGAACAAGCAGGCAGGGGACAGCTTCAGCTGTTTGGGAGAGGATTGCCTGATCTTCCATAACCACAGTAAGGAATCTCTCCGCTCTTGGTCAGCGAGCAGCCTGCGAGATATTCTGGCCAATATTATGATGAAAGAGGTGCGCAGGTCTGATGCGGCTGAGCTTCCTTCCCTCCCGGATCAAGCAGGAGGGAGCTGGATTATAACTTCGCCGCCCCTCCCTCCTTCTTCTCTGCTGCTGACTGCTGACCAGGAAGGTCAACAAGAAGAGGAGCTCCTTGCCCTCATCAAGCGATGCACTCCGCAGAAACAACAGAAGGAAAAACAACAAAATAAAGATCCTCTCCTCTGCATGACCGCCCTTGTCCGTCTTGGCGAAGGCTTCCCCGAGCAGAGGGAACTGGCCGCTGCCCAAGCCGAAAAGCTGCGTTTAACCCACCCAGAGCAACCTGAGCTCACCGCTCTTGCTCAAAGGCTGGTACCGTCAGCAGGCTGGCAGGCCGCTCCTTTTGTGACCTCCGATGAAGGGATCCGTTTTGTCAGTGAACCGCAGGAATGGCGACCCGAGAGCCCAGCCCTTGCCCATCGCAAGGCCCTCTTGGGTCTGCATCAGGAGGAGCATATCCTTTTTGATGCAAAACCTCTGGTGCTGGATATGGATAATATCCATCGGACAAAACTTGCCATCACCCTGACCCTTGCCGAGATACCCTATGCTCCCCCCCAACCCCTACGGCTGAACATACAGGTTGATGCGGCAAAGCCGGAATTTCTTCTGCTCAGCCGCGAGCAGCCTGTACAGAAGAAAACGCTACGATTGGGTAAGGGACATCATACAGTGCGTATACAACTCGCTGAACGATCTGCAAATCAATTTCTCCGGGTCCGCCTGCATGAACAGCAGGAACAGAGAACTCTCCAAGGTACAGGGTGGTCAGATCCCCAGGAAAAATCCTGGTATGTCTCCAGCAGGAAACATCCTGTTCAGGTCCGCGTCCAAGGACCAGGGCTTCTGTGGGCAGTTGAGGCGTCAGAAAGCGGAGAAGGCGGACCAGAACAACAAAAAAATAAACGGAAACATGAACGAAAAAACTCTTACCATTTTGTCCGAAAAGGCTGGCAGGAAATCGCCTTACCCCCGTCATCAGGCAGTCGCTCTCTCTTTCGGGTCTTTCAACGGGTCTGGGAGGGGAACTCTGCCCTCAAGGGCGTGCCCGAACAGGAACAACAGGTCAGCTTCCCGGCCCCTCTTTTTTCCTTGGACAGCGTCCACCCTGATTCTGTCAGTCTGCGAGACAGTTACCCTTTAGGAATGCAGGAAGAAGGAAGTTGGGCATGGGGCGCAGGCCTCCATAGGAGAAAGGCTCAGGAGGATACGAATGATGAAGCAACAGAGGACTTTTTCCAGCTGACCGGTGCCTACCGCTTTTACCGGGAGCCCTATGAGGAATATTTCAGAACCCAGGGGCTTATCCGTTTTCTCGACGCGGGCGGCACAGTGTTTGGACTCGGCCAGGCCTATCGCCGCCTCCTCGATCAAAGGCCCTTTAGTCTCACAGCTGCTGCGGATTTCCTCATGCAGGTTCCTGAATCGGAGGTTCCTGAATCGGAGGTTTCTGAACCAGAGGTTCTTGAATCAAACAACCAAGGAAGCACTGCAATGAGCCTCCACCTCCGAACCACCTTGGCCGGTAAATATCAGCTTGCCGGAAAAACATGGCATGTCCCCAGTATTTCCGCCTTTGCCCGCTGGATGACGCCCGATGGCTCGGACCGGGTGGGTCAGAACATTGATCAGGATATCTACACCCAATACAAAGAGGATCATCGCTATGGAATGGCATTCAGCGAAGCCCTGCATTACCGCCCCCGGCTGGATAGCCAATTATCAACGAGTTTACGTCTGGCCACCAATGAGAATATTTTTTCTCCTGATTATCTCAGATTCCGTTGCGGACTGCGCCAGCTGATCTGGCCCTTTCAGGCAGATCTCACCTATACAGGAACCTATTATTTCAATGATACCGATCGCGAGGACGCCATATTGAAAAATTCGGTCAGCCTGGATCTGACCGCAGATCACTGGCAGCAAAACCAGCGTCGGCTGCGGCTCGGTCTCCGGCTCCGAACAGATCTTGACACCGGAGAACAGTCTGGTTTTCTTCGTTTTTCGTGGATCTTCAGCAAGAGCAGAGGGGTGCGGGATTTTCAGCCCATTGAGCTGCCATTTAAAAAAATTCGAGAACGCAAACTGTTTAAGGCGGACAATAACTCCATAACCTATGAAAAATAAAAAACAAAAAAAACTCCGTTCCGAGGTTCAAAATATCCTCTCCCAAGGGCTCTCGGAATTAGAGAAAAAACTGTATCAAGACCTGTTGCTGGAGATGAGCACAGCCTGCGCTGCTGGCCTTGAAAAAAGCTGGGACTGGCTCGGGGATGCCTTCAGGCACACAGGACTAACCCTCACCGCTGAGAACACGGAGCTGCTGCTCACCCTTGCAGAGCTCCTGATTGCCCGCAGCCTTGATCTTGTCAAGGCGATCAATACGTTAGAAGAAACCAGGAATACATTCAGCAACCGCTATGAAACCGCTTCTTCTGAACAGGAGCAAAAAAAACAGATACTGAGTTTTGCCGAGCAGCTTGGGGCCTCTCCGGCCCAGCTCAGGAAAGACCGAAAAGCCTTTAAACGATGGTTTGATTTTGACGCTGTGTTGGAACGATGCAGCTCGCAGATAAAAGATACGGAATATCGGCTTGCCTTTCACCTGAACCGCATTGCCGCTGTCACGGTGACCGCCTTGGCAGCCGGCAAAGAACCCGAGGACGAAAAAAGGGTCTGGCGACGCCTTGGCCTCGGTGCTTTTTTTGAGCAGATGATCAGGTATCCGGGAGATCCAAGGGTCAAGAAAGCAGCCTTCCTCAGCCTGACCAGCACCGTCCGGCCACTCAGCGAATCTGTTCGGGAAACAATGACCGGCAATCATATCATCTCCTCTATTTATCGCTCAGCTATGGATCCGCAGCAGGATATATGGATCCAATGTGAAGCTTTGGCCCTGCTCGCCCAGATTTCTTTTTTTTCCTGCCTTGAGGCCCTGACTGGCCGTCTTTCGGAAACGCAGGCGGGAGACGACGTATCAGGAGACGACTTCTTTGTCCGGGCACGGGCGGTCCACATTGCCGAGGGACTGCTTCCCTCCCCGGCTGTTGTTGATTCCATCCTAGCTTTGACTGAATATGATCCAAGCCCCTTTGTCCGACAGGCAGGAGTCCAGGCCGTGGCAACCGCGATGATCAAGGAGACAACTTCTCAGACCAGAAAGAATCTGTTCCGGCTCCTGCATCAATTTATCCGGCAAGACGAATCACCCCAGGTGAGAAGCGCCGGGATTCTGACTCTCCAGCGTTTTTTTCAAGTAAATCATCAAGCAAGCCAAGCAAACAGAGTTAAGAGTGATCGCTCTCTTTTTGTAATAGCATCAGCCCTGTGCAAAGAAATCCTGGAACAAGAACAGGAGAGTTTTGTACTGCGGACCTTACTCCATGCCCTTGGCCAAACCTCCTTTACCCTTGCCTTTGCAGGAGATTTTGGAATGACGAAGAATCTCTTTGTCGATTTTGCTCCTCTCCTGTCCAATCTGCATCAGCAGCATAAGGCGCTGTCTGTCCGACGTTGGTCTGCCCAGTGTCGGGAGAAACTGTTCATCTGCGCAAGTCAGGAGCATTTTTCTCTGTATCAAAAACTTACGCAGCAGCTCCAGGGGCTGGGCCTCGGTAAAACACGGCGACTGCCCCGCTCTCTGATCCCGAAAAGCAATCCAAACGCAGGAAGGATATTAGCTGTTCTGGCTCAAGATGATGCCGGTTTCACGCTCAGACAGAATCTCTTCGGCACTCATATCACACGCGGCGATGTCTCAGCCTTTAAATTTTGGCGTCTTCTGTATGAACTCCGGCATTCTTCACCGGATAAGCGGCAGGCCCACGATCATACAGTCGGTAGGGTCTATCCGGGAAATATCCTGATCCCTAGCGGAATCATGGGTGAGCTGACCAAGACCAGAGTTCCGGGCGAACCCCTGCTGGTCTCCTCTGAAGATGGCTGGCGTAATTATCTCCCCCTGCCGGACGAAGTAGCTGCCAGTGTTTCCAGCAGGTTCGGCGTATTCGGCGTATTCGGCGTATTCGGCCTCTTCGGTCGACCGATAACCCGCTACTGCGCAGAGGGCATCACGACAATCACCCCGCCTCGCTTTGTTCTCCGACGATGGTGGGCAGCCCTCATGCTGATACTCCGTTTTTCCCATTATGCCGGACTCCGCAACTGGAAGGACGGAGCAGGATTTCAGCCGAACGCCTATGTACAGGCCCTGAAAAAACTCGGGATCAGTATATCCTACATATCTTACATATCCTATGAATACGGAGCCGTAACGAGCAACGAGCAGCTTGATCCGGAACAAGCACAGGAACAAAAACAAAATGAAGAGAAAGATGAAGACCCGGCGGTGCGCAGATTTTTCCTCCCGGTCTTTGCTCTTCCATTGCCCCTTCCGTTTACCTTTACATATACCCTTTCCTTCTCCCTCCCCCAGCTCTCCTTTTCCACTTTTCTTGAAAAGATCGGGCGATATTCCGCCTTCAGAGAGTATTTTTTTTCTGTCTATGAAAACACACTCTATGAACTCGGCCTGTTCACAGCCGCTTTGGTTCTGCTCTTTGTCGGCATCCGTTTCTATCTCAGTAAAAAAGTTCGCTCTTCCAGAAAAAAACTGGCTCTGGTGGTCGGCGGCTGGGGTACCAGAGGAAAGTCAGGAGTAGAACGACTCAAGGGGGCCTTATTCGAGGCAATGGGCCATGGTCAGCTTTCCAAGAGCACGGGCTGCGAAGCGATGTTCATCCACGGCGATAATTTCGGTAAGGCCAAGGAAATGTTTCTTTATCGACCCTATGACAAGGCCACCATCTGGGAACATCACATGCTGATTCGCCTAGCCTCGAAAATGCACTCCAAGATCTTTCTCTGGGAATGCATGGG
>JBATKL010000126.1:0-1888 GCA_049669385.1 Candidatus Electrothrix sp.
CTTCTGTATTGCTGGCAGGAGCTGCGATCCGGTACCAGGTATTCGTTCTTTTGCAGGCGGATGTTTTCTGGAATCCCTTCCCGTACCGCAAGTACGCCGGGAATTTTCTCGGTGTTGTTTGTTTGAGCCTTGTTTGAAGCAGCTAAGGCTAAGGCCTCAAAAAGGCCATGCAGCCCGGCCTTCGTGGTTTGGTGCATCACGTAATCAATGGCCGGATCAGCAAAGGCATGGGGTATGACTTGGGCTTGGGTACCGCCTACCACCACCGGAATGGTTGCATCAATTGCCTTGACGGCCCGTGCCAGCTCCAGCACATTGCTTACATCAACACAGAGCGCCGTAATACCCACTGTCTCGGGCTGCTGCTCACGCAGATACTGGCCGATATCCACCTGCTCCGCCATCATATCCAGGATGGTGACCTGATGTTTTGCTCGCAGCACGCCGTAGACTGCTTCCAACCCAAGGGGCTCGCAGAACATGAATTCGCCGATGGTAATTGCCTTGGGTGGGCGGGGAGGGCGGATAAGAAGGATGCGCATGTTAAAAAATATTCGGCGTAATCCGCTTCTTGATATGGTGGCGATAATAAAGATTGACCAGCAGATAGAGAAAAAAATCCCAAGGTCGTTTCCAGAACTCCCTGCGCAGAATCGTGCGTCGGAAGATAGAGCTCAGGCTGAACACATTCTCGTAGAGCTGCCAATAGGCAGCGGTCAACTCTTCCGGGCTCATATTGCGAGGGACATGCACAGCCTCGGTGCCGTTATAGGAATAGAGATCGTGATTGCAGATCCGCCCCTGTTCCAGCATTTGCGCATAAAAATCCGTGCCCGGAATCGGGGTCAGGATATAGAACCTAGGCACCACAATTTTGTTTTCCCGGATAAAATCCGCTGTCCGGGCAATACTCTCCTTGGTGTCCCCATCCGCACCCACCACCATTTCCGTGGACACATCAATCCCGGCATCCTGAATAGCGCGGATCATAGTGGGATACTGACTCGGCTCAGCCCAGCTCTTATCCATTGCCGCAAGGCTTTCCTTGGAGATGGACTCCAAACCGAAGCTCAACACCCGGCAACCACTCTCGGCAACCGCCTTGAGCAGCTCCGGATAACGGGCAATGTCTATAGAGCATTGGGAATACCACATCATCTTGAGCGGTTTGATCTCTTCGCATAAACGGAGGAGGTAGGCAGGGCTGGCCAGGATATTATCGTCCAGGAGGAGAAATTTACGAAAGCCCAGCTCCCGAACATAATGGATATCCCGCATCACCGCTTCCACAGGGCGTTGATAATAGCGGTTGCGGTACAGGCAATGGACCGAGCAGAAGGAACAGGATTTAGGGCAGCCGCGCCCGGCCTGGACCGGCAGAAAATCGCCGATGTTTTTGTCCAGAAGCAGCTCATAGCGGGGCAGGGGAGGATCAAGCTTTTGTAGGCGTTGCTCATAGCGGGGTTGCAGACAACTTGAACGGTAATCCTCCAGCAGCTTGGCCCAGACCAACTCGGCATCGCCGATGACCACGGCATCGCAATGTTTCCTGGCCTCCTCCGGCATCAGGCTGACCATATAGCCGCCCATGATCACGGTTTTCCCCCGGTCCCGAAATTCCTTGGCTAGATCAATGGAGCGGACCACCCCGTGCCCCATACTGGACAGGGCAATGATATCCGCATCTGTGTCAAAGGGGATATCCTCAATGGTCTCCAGGCAGATCTCCACCTGCCAGTCTTTCGGGGTCAGGGCCGCCAGCAGGGGCAGGGCCAAGCCGACAAAATAGAGCCGCTTTTTCTTCACCGGCAGGCTGTCAGAGCCGTAGGGGGAGGGCTGGATAAAGAGGACTTTCATGAAAGGCTTAAGGCTTTAAGGGCTTTAAGGG
>JBATKL010000127.1:0-13133 GCA_049669385.1 Candidatus Electrothrix sp.
CTTCCGCACTCCGCAATACTTTCTTCAAGGGCGACGCTCACCTCCTCAACAGTAATACTGAGTTTATCTGCCGCCTCTCGAACAGCATCCCGGTCAGCTCCGGCACAATAAAGGGCCTGCAAAGACATTAGGGTCTCAAATTTTTTCTGACTGCTAATGAGAAGGGTCAGGATCTCATGTGGTGAAACCTCCTGATCAAGGGCCTTTTCCACTGCGTCGTCAAGGCCTAATCCATCATAATCTTTTATAAAATCTTCCTTCCAGTCTGCCAAGGCTAAACCAGGGCAGAGCAATATAAAAAGAAATGTTATCCATTTTTTTTTCATTTTTTCCTCCTGTTACCTTATCATTTGCCGCCGAGCGGCTGTGTCGGGGTCATTCCCGAGAATCTTTCTGCATTCAACCTTTCTGCATCCAACATATCATACATATAAGCAAATAAGCAAACATCTTGTCTGCCCAGTTTATCCCATCTCTTTCCCTTCAGAAGAAGTAGAAAAAGAGAGCAAGACGGTATCACGCTTGGTTTTAAACTGCCTGTTCAGCACCCCGGATTTTTCCAACATAATTTTTGAGGCCTTTACCGAATCAGTATGCTTATATTTATCAGAGAGAAAAATAATCTCTCCAATACCTGACTGGATGATCACCTTGGTGCATTCATTGCAAGGAAAAAGAGCCACATAGATTCGGCAGCCGGAAAGGTTACGCGAAGTCGCGTTCAAGACGGCATTCAATTCAGCATGGCAGACATAAGGATATTTGGTATCCAGATAATTCCCTTCACGACTCCAAGGCAGTTCATCATCAGAACAGCCCCAGGGGAAACCATTATAGCCTACCCCGACAATCTTATTATCAGAATCTGCTACACAGGCTCCGACTCGTGTACTCGGATCCTTTGAACGCTGCCCAGCAAGCAAAGCAACAGCCATAAAATACTCATCCCATGACAGACAATCTGTCCGTTTTTCAGTCCCCATACTCTCCAATCGTTATCAACGCTTCTTTACATTTTTTTCTACCGGAGCGGCACCGGGTTACAGATTTTCCCTGGTTTCCTACTCAACAGAGGACCGGTCCCGCTTGAAATTTTTCCTGCGATTTCGCCAGTCCGAGTCTCCTGTAACTTTTTCAATAAACTGCTGAATCGCCATGAAATAATATTTCCCACCAATACTGATCAGGGAATTATGATCAGCACCCGGCACCACCTGAAGCTCCTTAATACGAGCTCCACTTTCAGCATGTAATTTTTCCGCCTGCCAAAGCGGGATCAGGGTATCGAGTTGACCGTGCAGGATAAATGTAGGCTTTGTGACGTCCTTGATCTTGCCTCTATTATTAAAAGTCTGCTCCTCTGTGATATCAATAGCCATAGCCGACATATCAGCTCCGAGCGTTTCTGCCAAGGGGAGGGTCTCAGCAAAACCACTTTCAATGATCAATCCGCTGATATCCTCGTTGTATTCCCGTGCGAGTTCTATGGCTGGAGCAGATCCCAGAGATCTGCCCATAATAAAGACTGTCGCTCTGTATTCTCTTCCTGCCAACATTTTATTCAATTCAGCATACAGGATATGGCTGTCTGCAAGCAAGGCGGAAAAAGAGGGCTCACCACCACTCCATCCATAGCCTCGATAATCCGTGACCAGTACATTCAATCCATAGCGGACATATTCTGGGCCGATCTCATCGTAATCTACAACAATCTCTCCATTTCCGTGAAAGAAAAGAATGGTTGGTTTATCTTGGCCTGCTGAAAAAAAACGGCACCCGATAGCAACACCGGGTTCAACTTCAATATCAATATCTTCAGCACCAGCGGGCAAGGGGGTTCGGCCCACGGTTCGAGGATGAAACAAAACACGTTGCACTTCAGGACGATCCATAGGGTTCTCCGTTCGCTTTTCCGAGCTGCCGCAACTCCACATCAGAGTCCACGCCATCAGATAGGGTAGCAGAGAAAGCAGACCTGAAAGCCGCGATTGCCGGAAAAATTTCATTCATCTTTTTTTCTTTGATATACCGAGCAACTGAGTCACCTGAACCGAAAGTTCCTCAATGGATTTGCCCTCGGTATTCACAGTGTTGATCCCATGCCGCATATAGAGCTGATCAGCCTGTCGTATTTCAGCCTGACAGGTTGCCAGCTGGGCATAAGTGCTCCCCTTATAACGTTCTTCCCTAATTTTATGCAGGAACTGAGGAGAAATTGTCAAGCCGACTGTCCGCTTGCGATTGCGGATAATATCTATTGGCAGTTCGTACGCTGCCAAATGATCCGCTGTCATCGGAAAGTTGGCTGTTTTCATCCCCATATGGGTAGCCAAGTAGACACTGACCGGCGTTTTTCCTGTCCTAGAGACCCCTATCAAGATGATTTCCGCTTGGTCATAACCGCCGGTTCTCTGCCCGTCGTCATGCTCAATGGTATAATGGATAGCCTCCACCCGTTTATCCGGCTTGGCATTATCACGGTTTCTAAAAAATCCGGGCTGGCGCAAGGCCTTGGCTTCCAGCTTCCGTTCTAGCCTGTCCAAGAGTCCGCCATAGAGATCAAACATCTCAATTTCAGCTCTGTCAAAAACAGCGCAGACATCCGAGTCTATAATTGTACAAAAAACCAAAGGCTGCAGGCCGCCCGATTGTTCCATAATATGGGCAATGGCTTTTTCGGCATCATGCAACGTTTTGACAAAGGGAATTTTTTCCTCATTCAAACCGATTCCCGGAAATTGACAAAGGAGAGACTTCCCTATATCTTCTGTCAGCAACGCTGTTGAATCAGAAATATAATACACGTCTTTAACAGTCCACATAACTCTACCCTACTCGCCTGTATTAATTTGTCTGATCTGATCAACCCGTTTATGGCAGAAAAGACACCGATAAGGCTGCGGATGTTTTTCCGGTAAAGGCTTTATTTTTTCCGCAGCATGACATGCCAGACAGAAACCTTCAGCTTGTTTGCGATCCATATCCATGAATCGCTCATGATTATTGTCACGTGGCATGCGCGGTGTTGTTTCCGGGGGGGCACTCCATAAAAAATAAAACAGACCACCACATATTAAAATAAAAAAAACATGATAGACAAGAAGATTCTTTTTCTTTTCCGCCATTGAGATAAAATCCAAGAGTAAGCGTTCAGCACATTAACGACAGGATTGTCACAGCATTCGACATTATTTGCATAACGTTTCCAACGCAGCATACCGATTTCTGGTTGTATATTACCTGCACAGCTATTACCCTAAACATGATCTGCTTTTTTTTCCAACAGCAGCATCTTTTCAGCTCACGTCAACGTTACCTTAGTTACCTTAACGTCTGCGGCAAGGCACAATCACATAAAGTCTGTCAGTATACACGAACCGGAAAAAATATAAAATAATTCATCCGTACTTTCTTGTTTCTTTCATCAAACAGCGAAAAAGCATAACTCCATGAAACAGCACACGACAAAGCATTTGAAAGATTATCGCCCCTATCCCTTCACACTTTCCACGATTGATCTCCGTTTTGAACTGGCCCCGGAGCAGACCCGAGTGTTTGCCCGTACCGCTATGAAGCGTAATCCGTTGAGCAAGGACAGCAATTCAGGCCTTGAACTCAATGGCGAACATCTTGAATTGGCTTCCGTCAGGATTGATGAACGACTGCTGGCGGACAATGAATATACCTACGACGGACACCGACTCTTGATCCCAGAAGTGCCGATTCAGTTCACTCTGGAAATAGAGACTATCATTCATCCCGAAGCCAATACTGCCCTGGAAGGTCTCTATCTCTCATCGGGAAACTACTGCACCCAATGTGAAGCCCAAGGCTTTCGCCGTATCACCTGTTATCCGGATCGTCCGGATGTTCTGGCCGTCTTCACCACCACGGTTATCGGCCCACAAGACAGCTGCCCGGTTCTCCTGGCCAACGGAAACCTGCAAGAGCAGGGCACCTTACCTGACAATCGTCATTTTGCTACCTGGCATGACCCCTTTCCCAAGCCGAGCTATCTCTTTGCCTTGGTCGCTGGTAACCTGACCTGCCTTGAAGACCATTTTACTACCATGTCGGGTCGTGACATCACCCTGCATATCTACGTGGAGCACCGTAATAAAGAAAAATGCAGCCATGCTATGGCGTCGCTGAAAAACTCCATGCGCTGGGATGAACAGGCCTTTGGTCGGGAATACGATCTTGATACTTATATGATCGTTGCGGTGGATGATTTTAATATGGGGGCTATGGAAAACAAGGGTTTAAACGTCTTTAACTCCAAATATGTCCTGGCCCGCCCGGAGACAGCAACGGATGCTGACTACGAGGGGATCGAAGGGGTTATCGGTCATGAATATTTCCATAACTGGACAGGCAACAGAGTAACCTGCCGGGACTGGTTTCAGCTCAGCCTCAAAGAGGGCCTGACCGTGTTTCGTGATCAAGAGTTTTCTGCGGACATGGGTTCCAGGGCGGTTAAACGAATTCGGGACGCCGATATTATGCGATCTTTTCAGTTCCGAGAAGATAGCGGTCCCATGGCCCATCCTGTACGACCCTCATCCTATATGGAGATCAACAACTTTTACACCCTAACCGTTTATAATAAGGGGGCCGAAGTAATCCGGATGCTCCACACCCTGCTGGGAGCGGAAGGCTTTCGCAAAGGCACAGATCTCTACTTTGCACGACACGACGGCCAGGCGGTGACCTGCGATGACTTTATTCAGGCCATGCAGGATGCCCAATCTGTCCCATCAGAAGAGACCAGCTCAAATTTCGAACAATTCAAGTTCTGGTACAGTCAGGCCGGAACGCCGACTGTCACTGTTTCGCAGGACTATAATCCGGCAACGCAGGAATACACCCTGACAGCACATCAGGCCTGCCCTGATACGCCGGATGAGAAAGGCAAGGACAAAAAACCCTTTCTCATCCCCCTATGCATCGGCCTCTTGGACAGTAAAGGCCATGATATAGAGCTGAACCTAGAAGACTTGGATTTACAGGACCGACAGGATGATGGCCAAGACAACAGTACCTTGTTATTTCGCCAAAAAGAGCAGCAATACCGTTTAACCGGGGTTAAAGAACGACCCGTGCTTTCCATGAATCGGAATTTTTCAGCACCGATCAATATCGTCTCGGATCTCGGCGAAGAAGACTTGGCCTTCCTTATGGCCCACGACAGCGATCCTTTTAATCGTTGGGATGCCGGGCAACAACTGAGCCTGCGCTGTCTCCTGGCGGGAATCGACGCTTGGAAACAGGAAAAGGACCTGGCCGTACCCGCCTTATTTCATCAGGCCTTTGAGCGCCTACTCTGCGATAAAGAGACCGACCCGGCCTTTCTTGCCTCAGCCCTCACCCTGCCTTCAGAAACCTGGATCAGTCAACAGCTGAACATCATTGAACCGGAGGCGGTCCATGTCACCCGCCACTCTTTTCGACAGCAGTTATGTCGACAGCATCGGGCAATCCTGTATGAAAAATATTCTTCCTTAGCAACAGAGGAACCCTACCAATATTCAGGGAAAGAGGCGGCTCGCCGGGCTCTGCGAAACTGCTGCCTCACCTACCTGCTTATCCCGGACACAACAGGAAAGGTTGCCGATGAAACCCTGAAAATCGGCACAGAACAATATCAACAGGCCGATAACATGACAGATGCACTGGCAGCATTACGAGCGGTAACCAATGCAGATCGGGCGGCAGGAGACGAATTGCTCGCCGACTTTTACAGCCGCTGGCAGAATGACCCTCTGGTGGTGAATAAATGGCTCGCCCTTCAGGCTACCTGTACCCTGCCCGGTACCTTGGAGCGGGTCCAGGAACTGATGCGACACTCGGCCTTCAGCATGAAAAACCCTAACAAAGTGCGCTCACTTATCGGGGCCTTTTGCAGTAACCAGCATCAGTTCCACGCCAAGGACGGCAAGAGCTACAGCTTTCTGGTCGATTGCATTATGGAGCTTGACCCCATGAATCCGCAAGTGGCGGCACGGATACTTTCTCCGCTCACCAGATGGAAACAGTATGATGAACAGCGGCAACAATTGATGCAAGCGGCCCTTGAACAAATCGCCAGCCTACCAGGTCTGTCCCGTGATACAGGAGAAATTGTCGAAAAAAGCTTGTGAGCCTTTTCCAAAGGCACAAAAAGCCTTTTTCATTTTTTGCCTCTCTAAGAGGCCAAAACTCCCTGATCAGTAAAAAACGCCAGTAGCTCCCTGTTCAGTCGAAGGAAAAATTGTTTTTATGTCGCAAATAAGGTATAAATAATTGTATTATACTTACTAGCAATACAATTACTTAAATTATATTTATACATAATTCAATTTCTTCAATTTCTTCAATTTCTTAGGGAGCATGTAATGGAAACGGAGCATTTGAACTGTTGGGAATTCAAGAGATGCGGCAGAGAACCAAACGGAAAAAATGTTACCTTGTTCGGGGTATGTCCTGTTGCAACTGACAGCAGAGCTGACGGTATCCATAATGGAAAAAACGGTGGGAGATGCTGTTGGGTTTTCAATTTCCCTGATGGGAAAAAAAATACGGCGGGATGTTACACTGGTATCTTTACAAAATGCAGCGAATGTGATTTTTACAGAGCTGTCCGAACATCTTCTCGCCTCATTGTTTTTCTTTAATTTTTTCTTTAAATGGCCGGGTCCGCACCTTGTACGCGACCCGGCTTTTTTTGTTCTGACGGTAAAAGAAACATCTCGTCCACCCCTCGCTGTCTCTTCCTTACTTTGTCCTTAGGTTTTGATCCACGATACAAATTTTGGTATTCCTACACAACGTAAAAAAACGAGCCGAACGCTCTTCTCTTTTGCAAGCAAGACCTTTCCTCTTCTCCCTCAATTAAAAAACGCTTCGTTTCTCCCTTCCTAGGCATTTCTCGCAAAATCAAAATGTTGGCATGCTTATTTCAAGTATCTCCTTAATGAGCTTTGAGCGCATGGTGTTAAGAGCGGGCATCCTGTTGAGAACAAAAATAACAAAGAGGATAACAGCTGCTATGACCGATATCTTTTTGAACTGTTGGGAGGCTAAGGATTGCGGGCGAGAGCCAAATGGACACAATGTCTCGCTGTATGGCGTTTGTCCGGTTAGTACAGAATCCACTGTAGACGGCATCCACAAAGGTAAAAACGGCGGTCGTTGCTGCTGGGCTATTGTGCCGGTCGTTGAAAATAACCGCAACGAGTCAGGGATTTGCTCTGGTGGACTCTACGAATGCATCAGGTGTGATTTTTACAAATCAGTCCGAGATTCAACGACATTACTTGTGACTGTGTAGCTATCAACTTCACCTCGCCGGGCGCGTGCTCAGCGCGTGCCCCGATTTCTTCCGACCCTGCCCCCGTCACTGCACACATTGATCCCTTGGCGGAAAAAGTACAAAAAAAAGCCTGCCCCCATAAGGGGACAGGCTTTATCGATGTATTCCGGGCTTATTTTTTCTTACCCTTCTTACCCTTCTTTTTGCTGGATTTTTTCTCGCACGACTTTGTACAACATGCCTTCTTAGCCGCTTTTTTTTCTGCTTTTTTCTTATCCTTCTTCTTGTCGTCTTTTTTCTTGCTCATTCCAGTAATTCTCCTTTCAAGTTGACATTGCAGCCTGATTTTCACAGGACACCTTTTACAGTACGTACTTTTTCTTCGGTACTTACCACAACATTTTTTCTTCGGTTTGTCAACATCTTCCTTACTCATATGTCTCTCTCTGTACCAAATGGCTCCCCGAAGGGAGGCCCTCATCAGAATGAATGAAGCAAGATGACGCTCTGTTCTTCTTACTCTTCTTTCTTGTCATCACTCTTGAGGATCTCAACCAGCTCTACCTCGAAAATCAGGAGGGCGCCTGGCTGAATAGCGGGGGGAGCACCACGATCGCCATAAGCAAGCTCAGGAGGCAGGTATAAGGTGTACTTACTTCCAGGGGTCATCATCTGTAAGGCCTCTGTCCAGCCCGGAATAACCCGATTTGCCTTAAAAGTGACAGGTTCATTCCGCTTATATGAACTGTCAAATTCAGTACCGTCGAGCAGGGTTCCCTTATAATGGACCTTGACAGTGTCAGTGGCTTTCGGTTTCTCGCCCTTGCCTTCCTCGATTACTTTGTACTGCAAGCCGGAATCAGTAACCTTGACCCCTTTTTCTGTTTTATTTTTTTTCAAAAATTCAGCAGCAGTGTCCTTATTCGCCTCCAGGAGCACTTGAGCCTTTGCCATCTTTTTCTTCTGTTGGTCAATAGCAAATTGTTTTTGAAGCTCTGTTGCCTCATCAGAGGTCAGCAATGCTTTTTCTCCTGTATAGGAGGCTGAGATTCCCTGATAAATAACATCAAGATCAAAATCTGTTTCCAAACTTTTAAAATACGTCCCGAGATCAAGCCCAAGAGCATAGCTGAGCTTCTGCTTTTCCGTTTTCAGCTCAGTCACAGGATCTGACGCCACAGCTGGCCCGGCAATCAGCATAAGGCTAAATACTGCACACACAGCGATTTTCATTCTTTCTCCTTTGTTATTCTTACGTTAAAACATTAGATAGTAAACTTACGGCAAAAAAAACACCCTGTTCAGCGATGCTGTACCTATGACTCCCCATCCTGACGAACATACCGTACCTGCATCCGGAACCGTCTCTGCCAGCCAATGACAATGAAATTATAGTACTGTATTCTTCTCAAAAAAAACAGTACGTTTTCTCCCTTAATCGCTGAACCTAAATTTTTTTTCAACAGCGTCTTTCCCCTTTTTTTCTTCTCTAGGAGGCCATTCTTTTTTCAAACCTTCTCCCTGGTAAAAAAAATTGTACCTATCATCTTGACAGGTCCAAAAAACTGAATTACCTTATCCCTACCAACAAAGGAACAAACCAAGCAATGCATAATACAGAAAGATAATAAATAAAAAAATCTGCATACCCAAGAGAAGATCTCTGTCAGTTTATGCAGTATCCATACAGCACGGGAGAAACATCATGAAGACAACACACCGCCAAGCAGCTTACCGAGTTATTGTCATCCTTGCCTTGCTCCTGACCCTCGTTTGCGTACCAACAATAGCGATCTCTGAGTGCAATAATGATCATCCGCAAAATGAAACCATTGTAGCGATGCCGAACTTCGGGTTTAGCCCTGGCGGAACCTGCAATGAAGCTCCTTCCGAGACAGCTCCTTCAGCTGATTCGGAACTTGAAGATGATCTTTTAAAAGATATCGAAGAACCTTTGGACAGCCCGTCTTCAGATCTAGCTGCCACCCCTGCCACTCTTGGGGAAGACCAGCCAACCAGCTGAGTTGCAATCTTGGCCAGCATACATACAAAGAGATACAAAGAAAAAGGGGGAGCCTGCTGTGTGCAGCCTGCCCCTTCTCTTTTATCTTATTTCAAATCGTTATAACGACAGGGTTACAACAGAGCCGTTCCGACCGGTTACACCCGCTCCGCCCTGACGATTCACCGTCTTATTCGCCCTGCGGTAGGAGAAAAAATCCTCGTTACACACTGTGCAGGTCCCGATCGCCTCAATATGATCATTGCGCAGCCCAGCTTCTCTCAGCTGCCAACGACTGATCGCCCAAAAATCAAAATAATTTGCCGTCACCTGCCATTGGTGAAAGGGTAGGGGAAGTTCTTTTTCATAATGAACAAACTCTGCACAACAAGGACCCAAAGAGGGGCTGATGACCGCCCAAAGATCTTCAGGCGAGGTACCGAAGTTTTCCTGCATAGCCCTAACCGTTTTGGCAATAATGTTGGACACACTGCCTTTCCAGCCGCTATGGACTGCACCGATAACCTTGCGCCGTGGATCATGAAGCAGCACAGCTTGGCAATCAGCCTGCTGAATAAGCAAGCCCACCCCCTTTTGCCCGCTGATAAGGGCATCGCTCTCTTTATATTCCTGATCACTGGTAAGCTCTTCCACAACAGTCACCTGATCACCGTGAACCTGCACTGCGGAAGCAAAATGCTGCACGTCGAGCTGCCTTTTCACCTTCTCTCTGTTATCGCGGACCGCAGCAGGATCGTCACCAACCGAGAAGCTAAGATTCAGACCGGTAAAAGGCGAGGCACTGATTCCTCCCTGACGACTAAACATAGCATGCGGGGTGGTAATGAGCGGGGAGGTGAAGAACAGCAGGTCAGACTGCAATTCAGGCTGCAATTCAGGCTGCATTGGTGATGAAATGTCCTGCAAGGATCGGTTTTCCATTTTTTTTACTTGGCGTCTCTAGGCAAAGGAAAAGGGGAGAGCCTAGCGACTCTCCCCTCTTAAAAAACACCTCTTTTCGGTACAGCACCGTAGGAGCATGGCACGGCGCGGCGTGCCCCTATCTCAAATAATCGATCTAAAAAAAGACATCCAGGGTAACATATACCTGATCAGCACTGTCCACCGGCACCACAGAGCCGGACTCCGTTGCCATACTCAGAGAAGCCGTCATCATCGCAGCATCATCTGTGTCATAGGGTTTGGTATTCCAGTCATTACCCGTGTAATCATACGCATAATGCTGATATCCTAAACGGACAAAGGTCTTGGCATACTTGGAAATCGCCTCTCCGGCAGGGAGATCGTAAACCATGTACAGCTCACCGACATGACCTCGGGCTGCCAGCTTGGCCAAATACAGATCATCATGTCCGGGGTTAAAGGCGACCCAGTATTGGGAACCGTAGTTATACTCAGCACCGATTTTTAAACCCATGCCAGGGAGATCATAACGAATACCCGCGTACAGGGAATATCCGCTTTCACTGTCCGTGGTTGGTCGCCAATTTGGATTAGGCATCATGCTGCCGTCAGCCTGCATAACCATAGAGGTGGCATAATCGTTGAACATGCCGTGACCGCCCGGATCAGTCATGCTCCAGCCGCCTGAGAGGAAATAGGTGTAATTACCTGTCTTTGCCTGGTAAACAGCAGAGGTGTGGTAAAGGTTCCCTTCAGTATAATTGGTTGCCCGTTCGTCCATCATGGCATGAAAATCATCATCCAGAAAATTCGGACGCATAAACATATTCATGGCAATAAAGGATTGGAAATAGAGCAGACGATCCTCTGTCTCCATGATATCCCAACTTATGCCGGTGAAGTCGGTGTCATCCAGGGGGAAAATATCCGTGGAACCATGATAGGTTGCAGCATCCCACTGAACACCGTTTTCAAATCCTCGACCATAGCAGTAACGGATACGCCCGCTCCCCATGGACTCGTCGCCCCAATCGTAGGCATATCCCAGGGTGGCACCGTCAAAAGCATATTCCATCTGAGCCGAAGCTGTTGCCATGCGCTTGTCCACACCAAGGCGAACTTGGGTAGGCATGCCATCCGTGGTTGGTCGACGACCAATGGAGAACCAAAAAGGGGAGTCCCCAATATTTGTCCAGTTAACATAAGCTCGATCTACCCGCAAAGCGTTATCAGCAGGTGTCCGAGTTGAGTTGCCGTCAAACTGAGGCCACCAGGTATTCATATCGTTCCTGGCGTAGCTTTCCATACCCCAGGTTTTGTACATGGCTAGCCGTCCCTTGAATTTCATGTTTTCAGTGGCTTTGACCTCCATATTCAAACGAAAACGATTGGTCAGGAGCGTATCATTGCCATACTCACGTCCGCTTTCCAGTGCCCCTGTTGCAGGATTAAGATAATCAGCCCCAGTTGCGCTGTAAGAATCAAGCCGGGAGCGAAAATCACCAGTTAGGAGGAATCTCGACGCAAGATCCCAGGCCTCGGAGCGTTCCTCAAGGAGTTCATTCATGTCGTCCAGCTTGCCTTCCATATCCTCAAGCTCTTCGCCCATCGCCTGTAACCTTTCATCATTTTCAGTAACAAGCTCATTTTTTCGGGCGAGTTCGCTTTGCAGTTGATCGACCTGTTGAGCTAACTCTTCAATCTTTCCATCAGAAATACCTACTGGTGCCTTCGCCTCTCCTGCCATTGCAACAGCAGGTAGAGCAATCATTCCGGCAAGCGTCAGTAATGAAAATGCTTTTTTCATGTTGTCCCCGAGTTAATTTTTTATAAGCATGCAGCCTGATCAAGCTCCCCTTTGTAGAGTATAGGCCATTACCATGAACAGGTGCAAAAAAAATAATTTAATTTTTTATACTCTCCTGCCATCCCCGTTCCACAAGGCAATAATTCAATAAAGCAGTTGACCCCTGCGGTTAAGGAGAATATACTTAATTCTTCTTTAGCAGTAATACAATAGCTTCCTTTAACATCATCAAATGAGTGCCATATCATGAATTTTGAACCAAAATGGATCGCCTGGGAAATCACCCGTCGTTGTAATCTCAACTGTGTGCATTGCCGATCTTCTTCTGGGCTCAAAATTGCCGATCATCCTGATTGTTCTCTTGAAGAGGCAAAGCGCATGCTGGATGATATCAAATCCTATGCTGATCCGGTCATGGTCCTCTCAGGAGGGGAACCCCTCTTACGTCCTGATGTTTTTGATATTGCTTCCTATGGAACCAGTCTCGGCATGCGGATGTGCCTGGCAACCAACGGCACCTTGGTCACCGAAGAAATCTGCCGCAATATCAAAGAATCCGGCATCAAAATGGTTTCCCTGAGTCTGGATGGTTCCACTGCTGAAGTACATGATAATTTTCGGAACCAACTCGGAGCCTTTGAAGGCACCATGAATGCTATTCGGCTGTTTAACGAACACGGTATTCAATTTCTTATTAACTCTTCCTTTACCAAGAGAAATAAAAACGAAGCACCAAAGATCTACGAGTTAGTGAAAGAACTTGGCGCCACTGCTTGGTATCTATTTATGATTGTTCCCACCGGGCGCGGTGAAGAGATCATGGAAGAGTTGATCCCAGAGTCGGAATACGAGGATATACTGAACTGGCATTATGATATGGAAAAAGAAGAGGAGGAGATGCTGGTGCGTCCGACCTGTGCGCCCCAGTATTACCGGATCGTGCTCCAGCGTTCCAAGGCTGAGGGCGAAAAATTCAAACGCCGCTCCTTAAAATTTTCCACTGGCGGCTCCAAGGGATGCCTGGCAGGCCAGCTGATATGTCTTGTCGATGTTGACGGCAACGTGCTGCCATGCAGTTATTTTCCAAAGTCTGGTGGTAATATTCGCGA
>JBATKL010000128.1:0-2319 GCA_049669385.1 Candidatus Electrothrix sp.
GTTTTCACCATAAGCGCAAGCCCGGTTCCTGGTCGGATTCCATCGCCTGAAACAGATAGAAGGAGGGATCTGAATGCTATCACTTCTCTGCAACAGGCTCTATCTCCATACGCTCCAGCAACGGCCAGAGGGTCGTGAGTGCCTTGTCCGCGTCGGCGTAATAAAGGCATTCCCGGATGCGGAAGAACTGCCAGCCGCAGCGTTCAAGCTGCCGTTGTCGCGCCAAGTCAGCGGTATAGCGTTCCGGTCCATGCCAGTAATCGCCATCACACTCCACCGCCAGTTGTGCTTTTTCTCCCTGAATAACCAAATCAATCCGTCGGCCTGCAAACGGATACTGAGGCACAACGTTGTATCCTCGTGCCGCGATCTGAAGAGCAACGTCCACTTCAAACCAACTGTCAAAGGGCCGAGGTGCAGATTCTGTTTTTCTGTCCGCTTGATGCTCGGCCAAGCGTAGCTCCTCAATATTTATTCCCTGAATGAGGTCAGTCCCAGCTTCCGGGTTCTGAAAATGCTCCAGCAATTTTCGCCGTAGGCAGTTGCTTCCCAGATGATTAATTGTTACCGAGTGAAACAGCCAGAGTTGATCCCGTGCCCGGCTGACGGCAACGTTGAACCGCTGCTCGTATGTTGCCTTGGTCAAAGAAGTGAATTTGACATTGGGCGCGGCCACCATGCTGAGAAAGATGATGTCTTTCTCATCCCCTTGAAAACTGGGTGGGTTACCGCAGATGATATTGTGCTTTTCCATTGTTTCTGGGCCGATAGCGTCCACCAATAAGCCTTGATACCCTGTTCAGTTCCTTGCAGGACAATGACACCTATTGACTTGTCCGAATATTTTTGGTTTTCGCAGCATTTCTTAATTTCCTCAACAATCGCCTCTGCTTCAGGCTGATTGATTACTCTCTGGCCGACCCCTTCCCGATACCCCGTTTCCACAAAAACAGATTGAAGCGGCTCCAAGCGGTCAGGCGTATATTGGCGGAGAGGAATCAGAGGATTGTCAATATAACAGAGTGTGCTGCTAAAGCGGATGATCTCCGGCATGCAGCGGAAATGCTCTCGCAGACTGATGCGATTTTGAAAACGAATTTGGCAGTGATCAAATAGGCTGGTGTCTGGGCCAAAGGAGTCCGCATGGTCAAAATCGGCCAGCCATGTGCGCATCAGCTGCTGTACTTGCTCCTGATTTATACCCACCGCTTCCGGACTGATCTGCTTGTCGTCGCCGACCACAATCAGCCGTTTGCCGAGTTGAAAAAGCGGCAGGGCCTCCGGGACGCACTGCGAAGCCTCGTCCACAATGATGACATCAAACAGTCCGGTATTGGCGTTAACAGTCTCGTAAATCTACTGTGATTCCATGGATTTTGTCAAAATAACTCTCAACCCAATGGGTTAAAAAAGACCTGCTGGATATCTTGATGATCTTATTCGACATTATGGACAAATGGCCCCCTGTAGCTGGGAGTGAATGGATACGGAGATACGTTTCTAATATATTACAATTATACGGGTTTCAAGCTTGATCCACTCCGCCAATGTTGATGCTGACACAGTGTAAGTGCTCTCTTCAATACAGTCAAATACTGGTAAGTCGGGTAGGTTTCCCCAGTTTTCGTTGAGTAAGTCTATACATAACCCCCCACTGGGGGAGTTGCATTTCAGATCGTTGGGGGAATTTCCATCAATCGTGAGTGTGGCACCTTGGGGTGTGTATATATCTCCATTATACTCCACTGTCAAATCACCCTCTACATATACCTGGGCCTTGCCTAATGGAACATTCGCTTTAGCATCCGTCGAACAAGGATTGCAACTAGCAATATCCAATAATCCTATATTACTAAACGTTGCACCGTTCACTACACCTCTTAATACCACCTGAACTATCCCTTTACCATAGGTCAGTGGAAAAGCCGCCTTAAAACTCCCGTCACCGTCCGTTTTCACCTTAACTGTAACCGAACAGTCTGGAGCTGACGCCGCGTTAACGGAAGGGACCAGCGCGTCAGATATCAAAGCTAGGAACAAACCGCTCCCAGAGTCCTCGCCCTTACTCGTGATGATCGCGTTTTTATATCCATCCAATGTCAACGCGAGCTCGGTGTTAGCTTGCGGCGGCGTTATACAGCCGGTCGCTTCAATTGTCATTAAATCAGTACCCGAATGCCCACTCACTAATCGTAACTGAACAGGATCTCCACAAAAAGATACGCCGGGAGCCGAAGTCTGGGCATGCGCCGGAAGCGCAATCCCTTGGATAACCGGCGTGATCCATTTATCCGGCAAAATTGTTGTACCGACAAAGGC
>JBATKL010000129.1:0-8483 GCA_049669385.1 Candidatus Electrothrix sp.
CTTTTTGTATGATAGTCTTTATGAAGGTACTATATCCTATCACGCTTAAATGGCAAACAGAAAAAAGGTGGTCTGTCCCTTGTTGGTCAAAGGAAGAAGACGCGGGGAGGGCGTGTCATAGTTGATGACAGGAAAGGAGAGACTGGCTATTCTTTTTCCTGAGCCAGTCATTTGTTTATTGGTTTATTGGTTTATTTGCTCACCTGCTCATTTTGCTGGAACAGACTATTAAGCGCACAAATTATTATGCATGATTCCTCTTCCCCATCTTATCGACCTCTATCGGACGAATACCTGAAAACAGTCAGCCACAGTCCGGGCGTCTATCAGATGCTGGGAAAGAAAGAGGTGCTGTATGTGGGCAAGGCCCGTGATCTGCGGAAACGATTGGCTCAATATGCCCATTATTCAGGGTCCGCCCACTCCAAGACCGCTGTTATGCTTTCCCATGTGCAGCGGGTGGAAATCATTCTCACCACCACGGAGAAAGAGGCCCTGATTCTTGAGGCCTCGTTGATTAAAAAACACCGGCCCCGCTATAATGTCATTCTTCGGGATGATAAGAATTATCCCTTGATCAAGGTGACCATCAAAGAGGAGTGGCCCCGCCTACACGTTACCCGTCGGCGGCTGCGGGACGGTAACCGCTATTTCGGTCCCTACACCTCAAGCTCAGCCCTGCGGGCCTCCTTGCATCTTCTGTATTCCCTCTTTCCCCTGCGGCGCTGTCGGATCATGACCAAGCGCGAACGTCCCTGTCTCAATTATCAGATGAAACGCTGTCTCGCCCCTTGCTGTGATGTAGTAAGCCGAGAGGACTACCAGGCCATGGTTGATGAGGTGCTTCTGATCCTGGAAGGAAAGAGCAGGCAGGTGGTGGATCGTCTCCAGGAAAAGATGCGAGCGGCGGCTGACCGCTTGGCCTTTGAAGAGGCGGCCCTTTACCGGGACCAGATCAACGGACTCAGCAAGACGCTGGAGCGGCAGACCGTGGTTGCCGAGCATCAGCTGGATCAGGATATCTTCGGGCTTGCCCGGCATAATGCCTCGGTGGGCATTGCACTACTCTTTGTTCGGGCAGGGATGGTGAGCGGAGCCCAGGCCTTTTTTATTTCCGATCCGCTGGGGGAGGATGATCGCATCCTGCGCGAAACCATTTTTCAGTACTACTCTGATCAGCGACAGCCGCCTCGCGAACTCCTCTTGCCCATTCTGCCGGAAGACAGTGACCTCGTTCTGGAGCAACTTCGTGACCTGCGACAGGGCGCGGTAGATCTGCACGTCCCTCAACGGGGTAAACGCATGCAGCTTATGCAGATGGCAGCGGATAATGCCCAACAGATCTTTGCGGAGGAGAGTAAAAAAGAACAATCCTGGGAGAACTTAGCTCGGTCCTTGGAAAAATTCCTTAAGCTCCGTAATCATCCCGATACCATTGAATGCCTTGATATCTCCAATCTGGCAGGCAAACAGCCTGTGGGGTCCTTGGTCTGCTTTGTGCGCGGCGAGAAAGAACCATCGCGCTTTCGCCATTATCGAATTCGCCAGAAAGATGAGCCGGATGACTATGCTATGATGAATGAAGTACTGGAGCGTCGGATGGAAACCGGGCTGGCAAAGGATAATCTGCCTGATATCCTGCTGCTGGATGGTGGCAAGGGGCAGCTCAACATTGCGGTCAATGTTCTGGCCCGCTTTGATCTGCTTAACCGAATTGACCTGGTGTCCATTGCCAAAGAAAAGCGGGAAGAGGGGGAAAAGCTTTTTCGACCTGGGAGAAAGAATCCTATTCTTTTACCGGGGCATTCTCCAGCCTTGCTCTATTTGATGCGGATTCGCGATGAATCCCATCGTTTTGGCATCACCTTTCACCGCAAGCTGCGCAATAAGGCCACGCTTCATTCACGCCTTGATAACCTGGAAGGGATAGGGGGAAAACGGAAAACCCTCTTATTGAAAAAACTGGGCAGCTATAAACGGATCATGGAAGCGAATGTTCATGAACTGGCCGAAGTGCCGGGGATTGGCAGGAAAACAGCAGCGTCTGTATATCGGCAGTTGCATAGGGTTATTTCGGCAGCAACTCCTGTTTGAGCCCGGTCTCGTCGCATGGATTTCTCTCATTTCTGATCTGCAATTCTTGCGTAGAGACGGGTTTAATCGGAGTTCAAACGTTATCAATCAGGCAGATTAGCAACAACATATTCAATCATCTGTGCCGGAGTGGCCACTGGCCCGACAGCAAATTCCAGGGCACGAAGATCCCGCCTCCAGGTATCAAGGGTGTGGAAAAATTCTTCCGGCATTTCTTGTTCTTTGGCGAATTCCTTGTTAGACATGTCGATCCGCTTGATAAGCTTTTCAATGTACAGGGAGAACTGGTGGTTATAGAGTTCCTGGCTGTATTCTTTATTGATCAGCTCGCTGAAGAGCCGTTGCAGGTCGTGGTATTTAGGGATAAGCCCTATAGGTGTCCAGATAGTTTCTACCTTTTCCTGATGCATCAGAGCCATGATCCGCATCCATACCTTGGTGTCCTGTTTTTCTCCTAGCAGGCCGTCCTCTTCTCCGGGGGCGAGTTCACGACGAGCGTTTTTATGCAGCCAGTAATTCACCTGAAAGCCGCTGGGGAGGCAGTCTTTATGAATAGCGGGATTTTCTCCAAAGGCCTTATAATGGGTGATGTATTCTCCTAACGGACCGGGAAAGAAGGCTTCGTTGGCAAAGGGCGAACGCTTTTCACTGCCATCGCTACCGAGTTCGGTTGCTGTGGTGGCGGAGCGGATAATTGCTCCATGCACAACTGTGTTCATCCAATCATGGGCCATGATAATGGTGGGCATGGTGCTGTAATCCCGACCACCGAAGACCAGGGCACTCAGCTTGACCCCATCGGGATTTTCCGTGTTCGAGTCATAATTGGTCAGTGTATCCAGGGGAATGGTAAACCGGGCATTTTTATGGGACATGGGTTGGCCAGACTCTTTTGACCACTCGCCTGCGAAATTACGCCCTGTTTCGGGCAGATCATAATCGCAGCCCTGCCAATATGGTTTTTGCTCATGAACCAGCAGGTTGGAAAAGATGACCTCCTCTCCTTCCCGTTCCAGTACCTCCATTGTTTCCGGATCATCTGCCCGATTCACGCCCTCGATAATCCCGAACATACCTTTTTCCGGGTTCACCGCTCGGACCTCACCGCTTTCCTTATCAATGAAAATTTTGGCAAGATCATCCCCGATGAGGGCATCACCGGTCATTGCGGTTCCGGTTTTTCCACAGCCGCTGGGATATGCACCGGCAAAATAAACGATATCGCCGTCAACATCAAAACCGGTGATAAACATGTGTTCATCCAGGCGACTGCCGAAATGGTAGCGCAAATTGTTCATGTTTGCGAAACGATGGTTTATTTTTTTCGGGGCAATGGAATTGCCTGCGTACTGGTTGTTCACGCTGTAGGAATGAAAGCGCTCGACATCCATGTAGATGCGTCGATGCTCAAGGTGGGCGGAAACATGATCGGCTGTCAATTCGCCTGCAGTATGGTAGTTGATGAAAAAGTAACCTTTTTGTTCGACATCACGGGAAAAATTTTCCGGAGTAATCATTCGATACAGCAGATACTCACTGTGAATGACATAGTATGAATCTGTGATCTGAAGAGTAGGATCTGCAACCCTGCTGCCGATGGGACCTCGGGAGATGAATGAGACAATCATCTCTTTGTTGAGCATGAGGTCATCCATGATCATGCGGACTTCAACCAATCCGGCCCGATGATCAAGTTTTTGCTGGAGGGAGCTGATGGGGGTATCTGCGTATGCGAGATATTTTGTATTGGCTGTGTCGCGTCCCTGGTCTTTGGGTCCGTCAAAATGGCAGGTATGACCTGGAGTTGCCAGAGCGAACTCTTCATTTTGGTTGAGCGCCTGCTGCCTGATATAGGCCATGTCTTCTTCTGAACCGGTATTCAGGAACAGGGAGGCGGGGTTCATTCTGGTCGCGCCGTTGAAGATCGGTTCGATAACAGCCGGGCTGCACTGCATCAGTTTGGCAAAGTCAGCTTTATCCATCAAGCCCTTAAGGAAGGTTCTCATTGTTTCTAATCTGAAAACGCTTGTCGAGCTGTCTTGCGCATGGCGATTATTCTGGCGGTCAGCAGTATTCATGGTTGGGTTCTCGTAGGAGTTATAGAAGATGCATTATCTTGCTTTTTGGATTTTCGCTTTTCACTCTATATCCATAGCATATTTCGGCAGAATCTGAAAGTCACTTGAGCTGGCGGGGAAAAGAGATTTAATTAATTTTTTTTTGGTGCTGATTTGTGCTTTTTTCTGCTTGCTGCCTGGATCTTCGGGTGATTTACCCAGATAAAATGAGGTATTCGCCTAACGCCTCATTGTATAGTTATCGTACGGGGAGGGAGGAATGGGCAATGGGCAATGGGCAATGGGCTCGTATTCTAAAGTAAGAAGTACGAGCCCAATTTGCTTTTGCTCAGCTGAAGATTGCCTTTAAGATAAAGAAAAAAACCATTGCCATCAGGGCTCCTGCTGGCAGGGTGACCAGCCAGGAGATAATAATATTGAGCACCACTCGTAGGTCCAAAGCCCCGATGCCTCGGGCCAGGCCGACACCGAGCACAGAGCCCACCAGGATATGGGTGGTCGAGACAGGCAAGCCAGTACGGGAGGCCAACACCACTGTGGAGGCCGCAGCAAGCTCGGCACAAAATCCTCGGGAGGGTGTCAGCTCGGTGATCTTGGTACCCACGGTGAGCATAACCCGATAACCGAGAGTGACAAGCCCTGCCACGATCCCGGCTCCGCCGAGAAGAAGGATCCAAAACGGCATTTCGGATTTCTGCATAACTTCGCCGCCAGAAGAGACAATGCTGACCACAGCAGCCAGCGGACCTATACCATTGGCTACGTCATTGGAACCGTGGGCAAAGGCCATTGAACAGGCGGTGAAGAGCATCATCGGGGTGAAAACCTTTTCCACACTGGCAAAATGAAAATCTCGATCCGCAGCCGGATCTTCTTTAACCTTACGAACCAAGGACCAGCCGAATAAGGCCGTGAGGAGGCCTATAGCCACAGCAGCAACGAGACTTTGGCCCGCAGTCAGATTGACATCCAGGTGCTTCAATCCTTTGAATAAGGTGACGAGAGAGATGATAAAGCCGACCAAAAAGATGTAAAACGGTGCATATTTTTTGGCATTCTTGAGCGGGTTCTCCGTGTCGAAAATAAGCTTGCGGGTACTCATAACCAAGAGAAAGGAGATGGTCCCGCCGACAGCTGGAGAGATGACCCAGCTTGCGATGATTTCAGCTATCTTTGACCAGTTGACAGCCTCGGGTCCGATGCCGACCAAGGCAAAGCCCACCAAGGCTCCCACGATGGAATGGGTGGTGGAAACCGGCCAACCCTTTGCTGAAGCGACCATCAGCCAGACAGCAGCGGCCAGCAGAGCAGCTAGCATACCGTAGACCAAAATTTCTGGTTTATCCGCTATGCTGGTTGGATCAATGATGCCCTTGCGAATAGTCTTGGTAACATGTCCGCCTGCCAGTACTGCACCGGCAAATTCAAAAATAATAGCAATACCGATGGCCTGTTTTACCGTGACCGCGCCCGCGCCCACAGAGGTTCCCATGGCATTGGCAAGGTCATTGGCTCCGACCCCCCACGTCATGTAGAGACCGAAGATCATTGCCAGAATGATCAGAATTGTTCCGTAGGCCGTTATCACTTCCATGGTCCTGCTCCTTGTGTATGTATCCGTTGTCCTATCGTTTTTCTTCTTGCTTGCTCAGCTTAGGGGGACGCCCCTGCGAAGAGCGATTCATTAACGCTGTACTTCTCTGCTATTTATTTTGACAGGAACAACAGTAAACGATCCGACATGTTTTCCGCCTGATCCGACATGTCCCCAATCAAGTCTATAATCTTATACCAAAATATTGCCGATACAGGCGGTAAGCTATCTTCTATGGTGAACAATGTACGCCTGATTTTATGCAGGGTTTGGTCGATATCATGCTCGCTCTTGCGCAGAGCATCTATCATCTTGATAACCTTGTCATGCTCCCTGCCGCCAAAACCAACCTGGACCAATTCGTCCAGTTCCTCGATAATTGATTTTGCTTCAGTGCAAATCCCTAAGGTAGTGACTAATAGGATATTGAGGAGATCCTTGATGGCCTCAGGGACTTCCATGTCCCGACTGAGCAGAATCTGACTTATCTTTTCCGTGTCATCCGCCAAACAGTCCTGGTCGTGCAGCAGTTTAAGGAGATCTCTGCGGTCCACAGGCAAGAAAAGTGTTTTCGGCATATTGAGGCGAAAGGTACTTTTCTGCTTATCCGCTGCGGTTTCCAGCTCGCCGATCTGTTCGGCAATTTTTTCGATCTGCTCTTTGTCCTGTGCATACAGGGCCTCAAACAGCGGTTGCAGCAAAGACACACAGCTGAACACCGTCCGCATATGTTCCTGAATCGGCTTAAAGGGTGATTTGTGCAGGAGCCCGGCTAAGGGGCTGGTCGATTTCAATGTCATAGAACTCTCCTTAAAAATGTTGTTTTGTATTCCACAATTCTTGTATCTTCAAGAGTAAATTTTATGTCTCTTTGTCCTCGTTAATTTTGCTGATAAACTTTATTAACGGTTCTGCTGGGTAACTGATTGGAATCATTTTATTGTTGACCTCTTCGAACAGGCTGGGGCCGTCAGGGTTGCTGCTGCAAATAATATGATGTCCCTTGATGTCAGCGACATTCCGCCAAACACTGCCGGAAGGATCTATCGGAGTATGGCCGACAATAAAGGGGGTGTGTTTGGCCAGGCCCAGATTTCTTCGGAAATGCTTCACATCACCCTTGGTATAGCCAGCCAGATAATGGGGCCGTTTCAGGCGGCTATTAATAAGATCGTTGCTGATCTTGGCGTGATTGTGCAGATTGATGAGTCTATTGCGGGTAACCCTTCTCCTGCTCGGGCCAGCATGACAGGCGATAAAAGAATCAGAGCAGATAACATAGGCAAGCAGGTTATAGAAACGCTCCATCTCTGCTACATATTTCTCACCGCGCAGTTCCTGAAGTCGTCGGCGCATTAACAGCCCCTGGGAGATGGTGTTTTTGCTCAAACTCTCTGAGAACGTATCATGATTGCCCTTGAGATAAAAAAGGTTTTTGGGAAAATGCTGCTTGAGGCGGAGAATGAGATCCATCATCAGAATGGAACTGTCCATATCTTCCATTTCGCCATCCACTTCGGAGTGTATAGCATCGCCAAGAATGATCAGACAGGCAGTGTCTGTTTCCAGACCGGCCAGAAATCTATTTTCTGTGATAATCTTCAGGAGGTTATCCACCTGGGCATGGAGATCGCCGACAATGATCGGGGCTCGGTTGTTGGGCAGTTCGATGAGTCCACCGGGTTTCCCTTCGTTGTTCTTTGGTCGATATATTTCCTGTTCCAAGAGCGTATTAACATCTTTGAGAAGCGCAAGTGCCTGATCCGGGGGCAGCAGGCTGATCCCGCCGCCGTAAATGCGGCGAATTGTCCTCAGGGCTTGGTAACGGCGTTTTGCAACTCTCTCTTCTCGTTCATCATCCATGACCTGGATGATTTTCACCGGACTTTTTTCTGTCAGGGGCGTTATGATAATATCCCCTTTGCTATTACTGAGGGTGATGTGGCGGCCTGCCACGCTTTGATCAAGATCAAAAGCAACGTGATACTCTTCATTGGAACGGCCTATCATGACCGTTTCACCCGGACAAATACGGGTGAAACGACAGAGGTGCAGGCCATAGGTGCTTGGGTCTGTGATCAGCCAGTTTCTGCGCAGATATTTTCGTCGTACGCCCAAGGGCATTTCAGGATAGAAGCGCAGGGCTTGGTCGCCGAGTTTGAGCTCAAAGGGATTGCCGTCAAAGGAGATCCGAGTTTCTTTGGTTATCTGCTGCCATTGATCGGTGAGTGGCAGCCAATTACTCGGATCGCGACGAAGGATCAGCCATTTCCAGCCATTAAGGGTGGTCAGGCTCGGTCTGGGGCCGGAGGCAGCTGTGGCCCAGGCCGGAATGCCTGGCTCGCCATCCTCCACGATACACATGGGCGGTTGGTCCAGAGATTCTCGAATATAGACCTGCATCCTCACCCTATGGAGATAGAGGACGACTTCCTGGTACGCAGCCACCTGCCGTTTGACCATATCAAGGGTCATGACCTCGTCCACCGGAAAATAGCCCTCTGATTTGCGTTCCTGGCGTTGTTTAAAAATCACATCCGCTTTGGGAAGGATAAACTCAAAGATATAGCGTTGTCGCCAGTTGCTCTGAAGAAAGTCGTACCCCTCGGGCGGGAGCTGAATGCGTTCCAGTTGCAGACACAGAGGTTTTTCCGCATCTGTCCATTCTGGATCAAAGACGGTTAGTGCCTGGGGGAAGCCTTCAAAGGGTAAGCCAA
>JBATKL010000130.1:0-16916 GCA_049669385.1 Candidatus Electrothrix sp.
ATGTTGGGTTTTTATTTCGCAACTAGATTGTTTTCAACAGAGTTAAACAGTACTACATTGCGTAAAAACTGCTAAATAGCTCCCCTGTACCGGCCTGTCACGCCGGTGTCCTCAAATACAAGGGGCAGAGCAACGTGTCTGCCCGGTATAAAAAGGTGAACACGCAGGTTCCACCCCTGCGTACCAAGGGTAAGGTATTTTTTGTTGAACCCCTTGACAGAATCAGAGGATCATGATTATTCTGCCTTCATGAATTTTGTATGTACGATCAACTTGATATACGCTAACTTCTGAAATATTTTTGAGGCGATCAGAGAGTCCTTCGGCAGCGACCCAAAACCGCAAAAAACACTCCCTGATCCCTTTTTATGGAGATAAACCGATGAACAACATCATTGTTCTTGCCACCAATAACCAGAATAAGGTCAAAGAGTTTCAAGCCTTGATAAAAGATTTTCCGATCGAGGTAAAATGCCTGAAAGATTATGGCCCCTTACCTGAAGCCATCGAAGACGGCGAAACCTTTGATGATAATGCCTATAAAAAGGCCCTTCATTACGCACGAGTCCTCGGCGTACCAGCACTTGCCGATGATTCCGGCTTGGTGGTCGATGCCCTTGACGGAGCTCCCGGTGTCTATTCTGCCCGCTATAGCGGCGAGAAGGCCACGGACTGGGATAATTGCGAAAAACTGCTTCAGGAGATGAAAGGGAAGACAGACCGTACTGCCCGTTTTCAATGCGTTCTTTCTTTAGCAACGCCGGGAGGTCCTGCCCTGACCTGGGAAGGCAGCTGTGAGGGAACAATCACAGAAGAACGGCAGGGCGATTCAGGCTTTGGTTATGATCCGGTTTTCTATTACGAGGACTTCGGCAAGACCTTTGCAGAGGTCGGCATGGAAGAAAAGAGTGCAGTCAGCCATCGAGGCAAGGCCATGCAGGAGCTAAGCTCTGAGTTTGATAATGTGATGACCTGGCTGCGTCAGCGCATGGAAGAGATAAAACCGAAAAAGCCGGATCATGCAGAATTTGAGCATAATGATTGGTCGCAGGAGAGGATGGTCTAACTGTCTTATATGAGGAATTCTGTGCCTGAAATAAGGTCTTCTTTTCAGGCACAGAATCGTAGGCTCAGGTCCCCGTGCCTGACCTGAGCCTACATTTTTTTGCGCAAACACAGGGTTTTACCCCTGCGGGAATGTACTCCATCATCGCAACATCCCAAACATGCTGTTCTTCTTCATCTGTCCCAATCAGGACAATCCGGTCATTGTGGAAGAGATAAAGACAGGCAGGGATTTCATATTTGCTCAGCGACGGAAATGGACGCGGGTCGGCATATTATTTTTCGATTCAGTAGTTATTTTGGCCTACTACATGGAGGAGGGTACTCGTTTTAAGGAAAAACGATCCTGAAGGCCGTTCCTCCTTCAGAAGGATCCAGCTTGTCTTCTCGTGCAAATTCTCCATCAAGTTGGCCTGATAAAAGTGGCACGAGTTTTAAGCCAATGGACTCTGTTTGTTCGATATCCATTTGCTCGGGCAAACCCACTCCATCATCACTGACAGTGAGGACATACTGTCCTTCTGGATCCGTCTTAAAACCAATGGTAATTGTTCCCTTCCTGTTCTCAGGGAAGGCATGTTTCAAGGCATTGGATACAAGCTCGTTAATAATTAACCCGCAGGGAATGGCTCGATCAAGATTCAGTGAAACATCTGCGATGTCTGTGCTCAGGGAGATCAGTTGGGGAGAGGTTGTATAGGAAAATATCAATGATTCTGCAAGATCCTGAATAAATTCCTTGAAATTGATGTTCTTGAGATCTTCTGTGTGGTAGAGTTTTTCATGGACAAGGGCCATCGTGTAGATCCGGCTCCTCGTGTCAATAAAGCGCTGTAAGGACTCAGGATCTGTTACCTGCTGGATTTGAAACTGAAGAAAAGAAGACATCATCGCCATATTATTTTTCACCCGATGATGAATTTCTTTCAGCAGCACCTCTTTCTCTGTGAGAGCAGCCTTGATTTGCTCTGTAACCTCCTGAAGCTCGGCAGTCCGTTCCTGAACGATCTCCTCCAGATGGTGTTTCATACGGCTCATCGATAAATGGGTCTGGACTCTGGCCAGTATCTCCTGAGCCTGAAAAGGTTTGGTGATATAGTCGACCCCACCAGCTTCAAACCCCTTTATCTTGCTTTCACTGTCCTTTAATCCGCTGATAAAAATAACTGGAATATCAGCAGCTGAAGAATTTTTCTTGAGGTGGCTGCATACCTCATAGCCGTCCATCTCAGGCATTTTAATATCAAGGAGAATAAGATCAGGAATTTTCTTTGCAATGGATTTCAGTGCATAACGACCGCTGTTCGATCCTCTGACCTGAAAATTATTTTCAGTGAGTATTTTGGCCAGCAGTTTCAGGTTTTCCGGGGAATCATCGACAATCAGGATATCTCCTTGAAGATGGTTCTCTGTTGCTGTCATTTTTTTCTCCCAAGAATATTTTCAACTTCCTCAAACTGGTAATTTTCTACCAATGCTCGTAACGCAGCAGCTGTTTTCCCATGAAAAGGGGGAAGTTGTTCCAGAACACTAAAAAAGCTTTCCTGGTCCAATTTGGCTGTTGCTTCAAGTAAGGCCTTTCTGGCATCCTCGGGCAACCCGCCAATAGTGTTGGGGTCAAGAGAGCCAGCAGCTTGTTCACCTACATCATTACTTTTCTTATCTTTATCCTCTTTATCCTCTTTATCTTCATCCTGATACATAAACTGAACCCCCAAGTGCTTTTTCAGGGCTGCAAAGAGCTCTTCTTCTATATATGGCTTACTGATAAAATCATTGCAGCCTGCATCAAGGGCTTTTTCTCGTTCATTCCCAAATGTCTGTGCAGTAAGGGCAATAATAACGACGTTCTTGCCCGCTGTTGTTTTCCGTATCTCCCGTGTTGCCTCGTAACCGTCCATAACCGGCATACGTATATCCATCCAGACAAGGTCAGGCTGCCAGGCTTGGCATATTTCAACGCCTTGGGCTCCGTTAGAGGCCTCTTTTACTTTAAAGCCGATACCGGTCAGCAATTTAACCAGAATCTTCCGATTTTCAACGACATCTTCAACAATAAGGAGACGAAATATTTTCTGACCCGGAGCAAGCCCTCTGCTTCGTGGAGAACGTGAACTTCTTTTTACCTCAGCATGCTCGGACTCTTCTATGGCAACCTTAAAGCGAAAAGTCGATCCGATATCGGGGGTACTGGTTACTTCAATATCACCTCCCATCAACTTGATGAATTGCTGGGTAATGGACAGGCCTAAGCCGGTACCGACGCTTTGATCAACACTTGCTGAGGACTGGACAAAGGGGAAGAAAATCTTTTCCTGATGCTCTGGATCAATACCTATACCCGTGTCTTCAACTTCACAATAAAGCATCTGGATATCCCCTGTCTCCTTTGCTGACTTTGCTGACTTTGCTGATCGCACTCGTAACGAAATGCCACCTGTTCTGGTAAACTTAAAGGCATTGCCAATCAGGTTAATGAGAATCTGGCGCAATTTTCCCTCATCCGTCTTGATCGAGCGAAGCAGGTTTTCATCTTTTGTTATTGTAAAAGAGAGCCCTTTGTCAACAGCCTGCTGATGAAAAGTCTCTTTGAGAGACTCAAGAAAATTATCCAGATAAAAACTTGTCTTATCCAAGCTCGCCTGGCCGGATTCAATCTTAGCAAGGTCCAAAACCTCGTTAATAAGAATAAGAAGATGATGCGCATTGCGGCGAATTGTAGCAATTTCATCCTGCGATTCCTCACTGATGGTGTGATCTCGCTCCAAAATCTGTGCAAAACCTAAGATAACATTAAGCGGTGTTCGAAACTCATGGCTCATATTGGAAAGAAAATCGCTCTTTGCGCTGCTGGCAAATTTTGCCTGTTCTTCAGCCCGCTTACGTTCCGCTATCTCCTGCTGTAATGCATGAGTTCGTTCTGAGACTTTTATTTCGAGTTGATTATATAAGAGAGAGTTTTTAATTGAAATAGCAAGTTGCGATGAAAAAAGGGTCAATATCTCCAGTCGTTGCTGATTAAAGACACCTGTTGTTACGTTGTTTTCGAGGTATATAATGCCGATGAGTGTACCTTGATTGACCAACGGCATGCCAAGGATCGATTTACACTGCTCTCTGATAATGTAGCTGTCCTGACTGAAACTTCCTTCTTGCGCTGCATCGGACAGCACTACATTTTCCTGGGTGTGGGCAATATAATGAATAAGAGTGTTTGGAATATTCTCATATTCTTCAAGAGCAAGGGAGCGCAGAACCATTATCTCATCATTCTCGGCATATCCTTCTGTTTCAATAAACCATTTATTTTTCCGAGGCAGCAGCAAGACCCCTTTTTGTGCCCCTGCGTTTTCAATGACAATGCGCATCATATTTGCCAGCAACTTGCTGAGCACGATTTCTTTAGACAGCGTCTGCGAGGCCTTAATCACGCTGGTCAGGTCCAGCTGTACTGGGGAATGCATTCCACCTACACCGCCTACACCACTTGTACTGGAGCCCAGCGTGGCGGTGGTTGCCGGATGGTGTTTTTTGAGGAGCACATTGGCTGAAAACTCGGGATGATTTTTTTCCAAATGCAGTACCTTAGCAGTCGCTCCCCACTGAGTATAGGTAGCGTATGCTTCTTTGAAAAATGTTTGGGCAATTTTTTGCATCCCCCGTTCCGCGTAATATTCAGCAGCTAATTCGTAGGCTAAGGCCTCATCTAGTTGATATTCATTTTTTTCAGCCCAGAGAATGGCCTGCTCATACCATTCTCCGGCTTCAGGTTTGCCGAGGAAACGCGCTTTTTCTGCCTCCACCAGCGCATAACGATGTTGGTAATTATCAGGTGCATGGACTGCCCATACCCTCATCTGTTTCTGGTGAACCTCTACTTTGCGGAGGATGTCGGCTTGTTCATCTTGAGAAACATCTGGCAGGGTAGCCAGCAGGACCAGTGAATAATAGAATTGATAGATGGGAACAACCAACACCCCGGTATTTGCCTGTTCATATTTTTCAGCTAATATCGCATTATCCAAGGCCTGATCAACGTTCTTAAACAGGTAACAGAGCATGATCTTGGCAAGATAAACTGCAAAGATGGCCATCCCATAATTCTTTTTCAGCAACGCAGGAAGCATCTCGTCTTCATTAAAAACCTCGCCGTGTAACCTGAACGGTATGCGATTCTTTCCCTGGAGGTTAAAAACAGTCTGCTGCCAAATTTTGAGATAAATAATCTGGTATTTGAGATTAAAACGCTCCATTAAGGTGCTGAATTTTTCATACTCTTGAGCAACCACTGTCAGTGGATGACCCAGCCAAAACATGTAGCTCCCGCAATGCATAAGCGTGATACCGGCAAACTCCAAATCACCGCCCTCCAGACCATATCGACACCCTTCCATCAAGGGTTCGATGCTCTCTTGAGCATGCCTTTTCCAATGATGCACTGTTACGTAATATGAGGCAAAGACCTTTGCCTTTAATGCTTCGGAAGGAAATTGAGCCAGCAGCTGGAGGCCTACCTGTCCTATTTGATAACCCGTTTCTATATCCTCAAATGCACAACAGAGGAGTGAGGCAAAATTCGTATAGCCAAACGCAGAAAGGGCCGAATTCCCGTAGTGAGCTGATAGCCGAACCATTGTAAAGACAAGATGGGGATACAGCTCAGGCGCTACCGTATACGATGGAGAAATAGCAAAATTTAAAATGCGCATGGTTGCGAGGTGATGAGGTGTGGTCATCTCGCCTAACATGTAGAGTTTTTCGACAGAAAATTCTTCAGGAGGAAATTGGTCCAAGCTGACTCCCAGCATATCTAAAACCTGCAACGCGGTCTCCAGAGCCTTGCCCATCTGGTTCTTGACCATATAAAGTTGGATAAGAATTTCAAAGGTCTTTATTTTATCCAAAACCATTACGGTCTCTTGCAAAAGAACCTCAGCTCTTCTTTCGACCTCTTCAAAATGACCTATCAGAAAAAGCGTCTCTATGGTTTCTTTATAAATTTTCAGGGATAAATCGTATTCTCGTTGCCAGTGGTCTGTTGGTAAATATGCTCTGGCAAATTCCAAATATTTGATCGCAACCTGATCCGCCATTGCTGATTTTGCTTTCTGCCCGGCCTGTAAATTGAAGCGGGCAATGTTAATCCTCTCTTCAGGGGTATTGATTATGTCGAAACTTTGGTTGAAATGCCAACAGATATCAAAGATTTTATCATGAAAATGAGAGGATGGTGTGTCCTTTAAGAGGAGTCGACCAATCTGCAAATGAACGATTTTTTTTCGCTGGTCAGAAAGAAGTCCGTACGCAGCCTGTCGGATTTTATCGTGAGCAAATTTAAATGATGCGTTCCCTATTAGTTCAATATCTTTGTAATTTTCATCAAGAGGGTGAACCAGCTCCTCCTTAATCGCGCTCCATAATACCGGGACTATTTCGGCATCAGAATGATTGTAACATTTCGAAAGAATTGAAAATTTAAAAGTATTACCGATACAGGCAGCTAATTGCAAAAGTTTGCTGGATTGAGGGGAAAGGCTGTTAATTTTATTGGCCAGCAAGTCGACAACGTTATCGGTGATATTTTGGGCTGCTATTTGTTCAAGATCCCATTGCCATTGATGCTGTTCAAAATTAAAATGCAATAATCTCTCTTCTCTCAAGACCTGCAAAAATTGATGGGTAAAGAAGGCATTGCCCTGTGTTTTTTGATAAATCACCTTGGAGAGAGGAGCAATTCTTTCTCCTTCATCCTCTACACCCGCTCCCCCCCTTAAACTGTCCTGCAAAAGTTGCTCGATGTCGTTTGGGAATAAGTTATGCAGTTCAACGAGATGAATTACCGCAGGAAATCTTTTCAGCTTCTTTAAGAGCCCCATGAGTGGATGTTGTTTATCGACTTCGTTGTCCCTGTACGATCCTATAATAAAAAAATACGTAACCTTGCTTTCCGTAATTATCTTCTCCAGGAGAAGGAGTGAATCCGAATCAGCCCATTGCAGGTCATCAATGAATAAAACAATGGGATGTTCTTTCTCGCAGAGTGCTTCGATAAATTTGAGAAAAAATAAGGTAAAGCGATTTCTTGCTTCAGTTACATCTACTTTTGGCACAACCGGCTGGGGCCCGATAATCAGTTCCAATGTCGGTATAATGTCTATAAGTATCTGCGCGTGGTCTCCCAATGCAGTAAGAATCCTCTCTCGCCACTCTGCCAGAGCTTCCTCATTTTCCATCAAGAGATAACGGCAAAAAGTATCACATGCCGTTGCAAGCCCTGAATAGGGGGTATTGCCTTGAAATTGCAAAAACTTACCTGTTACAAAATAACCTTTTTTGGCGGTTATTGGCTTGTGAACTTCACTGACAAGAGCTGTTTTACCGACGCCAGAACACCCTGTCACGAGCATAAGTTCCGCCTGGCCCTGGCAAACACGTTCGAAAGCTTGGAGTAAGGTCTTGATCTCTTTTTTCCGCCCATAAAGCTTCTGGGGGATTTGAAATTTCCCGGACCTATCGTTCTGGGCCAAAGGAAAGGAAAAGGTTGGCTCGTTGTGCAATTTCAAGAGATCGTTATGGCATCTTTCCAAATCCGCTTTGACCCCAAAAGCGGACTGATATCTCTCCTCAGCATTTTTTCTGAGCAGCTTCATGACAATATCCGAGAGTATCCTTGGAACATGAGGGGCGACCTCGTAAAGAGGAGGCGGTATCTTCGCTATATGCGCATGAACTAATTCGAGTGGATCAAGCGTTTGAAAGGGTAGGCGTCCGGCCAATAATGCATAAAAAGTGACCCCCATTGAGTATACATCTGTTCGACAATCTACCCTCCGATTAATTCGACCGGTTTGTTCAGGAGATAAATAGGCCAAGGTCCCCTGTAATCGTTCAGGGGCTTGTAAGGAAGGGGTTTCGTATAAGAGGCGACTTGCTGCACCGAAGTCAGTAATTTTCAACTGATTCGTTTTCTGATGCACGAGGATATTGTCAGGGGTTATATCCTTATGAATAATTCCTGCCGCATGGACATAGGCCAAACTGTCGGCAAGCTGGAGAGCAAGGGGAAAAAAATCCTCTACAGTGATCTGTTGCTTTTCCATAACCCCTTGTAAGGATTCGCCGCCAAAATCCTCCAGGATAAGAATAATGGTGTTTTGGTACTGTTCAATACCGGAGGCCTTAATGATTCCCGGATGAGATAAACCCGTTATGATTTCATATTCCTGTTTGCGGCAAGAGAGTTCTTCCGGCGAGGCATACTCTTCCTTGAGCATTTTCAAAATAACAGGCTGGTTGTCCTGCTTTCTTATGCTGCGATAAATGATTGAGTGAGAACTTTCACAGAGCTGTTGTACGATTTGGTACTGAGGGAGAGCCAGCATGATGAGACCTCATCGTCGGATTTTTCAGGAAGTACTCTTCCCATAAGCAGGTCGACAGGAATTATGCTCATCTCGGGCGGTTAGGCTGGATAAATTTCTGGACAGAGGGAGAGAGATGAACAGAGATGTGCAGACTTTCCAGGCTGTTTTTTCTTTATTGCACCGAGATACAGAGAGATTACCATAGGGTATTCTTTTTTACCAGAAATCTGAAAAACGGGTTATGAAGGGACTGCGGATAATGCACAACAGATCCCTCAACAATTCATCCCTACCGCCCATGCTCCTCATCCAACAGTTCTTTCATCTCCATAGCCTGATCAAACTTCTTGATCTCTTCGTTTTTAAGCAATAAATCTTTTAGGGCAAAAATCTGGAGCCGACTGGCCTGACTGAACAGGCGGTTAGCCATGAGCAGGGAAGAAATTTCCAGCTCTTTGATATCGCCAGCAGCGGCCAATTCCATAATAGTGCTGAGAAACTGGGCATCCTGCTGTTCAATATGGATCACTGCCCGCAACAGGGAATGGTACTGCTCTTTTTCATCCTTCTTATCAAAAAAGCTATTGAGGCTATGGTACAGCCCGATAAGCCGACGTCGGAACAGCCTGTATTGCTGATTCAGATGCTTATTCTCCGAGCTGTCAAACTCCTCCATATCATGCCTGAGCCCTTTGATATTTTTCATGGAGTTCATAATATTGCGGGAGGCATAGATCATGCGCTCCAAGGCTTTGGCCTCGTCTTGTTCCAGCTTGGCACTGAGCAGTTTGGCGTAAAATTCAATAATTTCACCATGCAATAGCTTTGCATTATTATAAAAATCGATCAAATTATTACGACGTCCGAGACTCTTCTCAAAGGGCAGCGTATGGTCAAAGACCAATTTATCATCAATACCAAAGGTTTTTAGGGTGTAGAGCTGGCATTCTTCAAAAAGATGCAGGGTTTCTTTCCGCAGAGATGACGTGGCAGCATCCGGCACCTCTGTGGGTGTATTATTGAGATAGACAGTAAGAACTGCTTTGTGTTCTGGAAAAACGCGCAGGAGAAATCGGGACATATAGCCGATAAACGGAAACAAGATAATCACCCCGACAACATTAAACAGGGTGTGAAAAAGGGCCAGCCCCATAACCGCATTGGCAGAGGTATCAATAAACAGCCCCACAAAATGTGAAAGGGGCCCCAAGGCAATAAAGGCGATGATACCAGTAATCAGGTTGAAAATCAGATGACTGGTGCCCACTCGTTTTTTCGCTGGGATCCCTCCGATAGCACCGAGAAGCACGGTCACTGTGGTGCCAATATTGGCTCCGATTACCATTGCGCTGGCAATCTCAAAATCAATCAGGCCGCTGCTGATACCAGTGAGGATCACAGCGATCGAGGCGGAACTCGACTGCATAAGGGCTGTCATAATAATGCCGAACAGCAGGTACACCCATGCTCCGTATTCAGCCAGGACGGTAAGATCAATATGTTGGGCATAGGCTTCAACACTGGTCTTCATGAAATCCAGCCCGAGAAACAAAAAGCCGAAGCCGATCAGCAGCCGTCCGAGCTGAAAAAGCTTTGACGACGAACTGACGATGATAAAAATAAGGCCAGCGCAGGCCATGAGAGGAAAGGCAAAGCTTTCGATCTTGATCTTAAAACCGAAAACTGCCACGATCCAGGAGGTAAAGGTGGTTCCGATATTGGCCCCCATCATCACGCCAATGCCGTTTTCCATAGTCATCACCCCAGCACCGACAAAGGCCAGCACCATGAGCGACACAGCAGAGCTTGATTGGAGGATTGTCGTGATGAGGGCTCCACTGCTGATGGAACGAAGGCGTCCGTCAGTGTACAACCTGATCATCTGGCGAAAAGCCTTGCCGGACATAATCCTGACAGAGTCTTCCAAGAGGAACATGCCGTAAAGAAAGATTGCTAGTCCTGCTGCCAATTTCCAAAAATCTACAGGGATATCCATGAAATTAATATATTGTTATTGTTCGTTTCTTTTTCTCTCGTTATGAGGGCCTGCGGAACGTACCACCTCTTATCAGCTTTTATCAAATTTTATCAGCTGATATCAACTTATAGAAAGGATGGGATTTTTTCAAGCGACATCAGAGTGATTCCTCTTATTTGCCCCTGTTAATCAGTACGGAGGCCGCAGAAGAAAGCAATTGCAAGGGGATGCGGGAGAGATGAGAAGAGGCAGGGAAAATACATTGCCGGATCGCCCATAGCCGTTATAATCAAATCCAAAAATCTCGATTAATCGATTGGGCACAATCTGCCCGGCCTTATGGAAAAATAATATGATAGCAACTCTCTCTGGAATTCTTCAGTATAAAAATCCGGCCTCGGTCATTCTTGATGTGCAAGGTGTCGGCTACGAGGTGCAGCTCTCCAGCAGGACCTACGACAAACTGCCCTTGGAGGGCGAAAAGACTTTTCTCCACATCCACACCAATGTTCGGGAAGACGCCCTTACCCTGTACGGCTTCACGGATATGGAGCAGAAAAAACTCTTTCTCCTCCTCACCGGGGTCTCGGGGGTTGGTCCCAAACTGGCCCTGTCCATTCTTTCCGGCATTGATCCGGCTGAGCTCTGCAATGCCGTGAACCTGAAAGACATGGCTCGCCTGACCGCCTTGTCCGGGGTGGGCAAGAAAACGGCCCAGCGGCTCTGCATGGAATTGGCCGACAAGGTGAGCGGCTTTGCCCTAGAACATTCCCAATCTCTACCGGGCAAAGGCAGTGCTGGAAAAACCCCACCTCGCAGCGAGGGCTTTGCTATGCAGGATGCAGCCTCGGCCCTGGTCAATCTCGGATATCCCCAGGAGACTGCTTGGCAGGCCCTGCGCTCTGTCCAGCAGGCCGACCCAGAAGGAGTTGCTGATATGAAAGTGGATGAACTTATCCGGAACGCCTTGAGGGGCTTGGCATGAATTTCGAAGAAGATCTCACCGGCAAGCGGATCGTTGAAGGGGAAAAGCAGATTGACGATGTTCAGCCAGATCTCAGTCTGCGACCGCAACGGCTGGATGAATATATCGGCCAGGAGCAGGTGAAAAACAGCCTGCGGGTCTTTATTCAGGCGGCCCGGCAGCGGGGCGAAGCCCTGGACCATGTGCTGTTCCACGGCTTTCCCGGCCTCGGCAAAACCACCTTGGCCTATATCATCGCCAATGAGATGGGTGCAGGCATCAAGACGACCTCCGGCCCGGTCATTGAACGCTCCGGTGATCTGGCAGCCATTCTGACCAGCCTCCAGGAAGGTGATGTACTCTTCATCGATGAGATTCATCGACTCAACCATACAGTGGAAGAAATCCTTTATCCGGCTATGGAGGATTATCAGCTGGATCTGATTATCGGGCAGGGGCCAGGTGCTCGTTCGGTCAAGATCGACCTGCCGCGCTTCACCTTGGTTGGGGCCACCACCCGCACTGGCCTGCTCACCCCGCCGCTGCGTGACCGCTTTGGTGTCCTCTTACGCCTTGAATTTTACAGCCCGGAAGAGCTGGTCACCATTGTTCAACGTTCATCAGGAGTACTTGGGATTAAAATTGATGACGCCGGTGCTCTGGAGCTTGGTCGTCGCTCCCGTGGTACGCCCAGAATCGCCAACCGCCTGCTCCGACGGGTGCGGGATTTTTCTGAGGTTGGAGGCCATGCCGTGGTCACGAAGGAAGTAGCAGGCAAGGCCCTGGATATGCTGGCCGTGGATCGCTTTGGGCTGGATGAGATGGATCGTCGGATCCTCCTCACCCTGATTGATAAATTTCAAGGCGGCCCCATTGGGCTGGATACTCTGGCGACAGCGGTCTGCGAGGAAAAAAACACCTTGGAAGATGTCTACGAACCCTTTCTTATTCAATCCGGTTTCCTGATGCGCACCCCGCGCGGACGGATGGCTACAGCAGCAGTGTATGAGCATTTCGAAAGAAAGGTGCCGGGTACTTTTACTCAGCAGGCGAATTTGTTTGAGTGAGAGGAATCCTTCTCCACAACAGCGAGAGGCAGCTTCAACATCATCTCATCCCGAATCTTGAGCACAAGGGGCCCCACCACGTCGCAATCCCACACAACATTCCCCCTTTTTTCCACCAGAAGCACGATTTCCTATTTACTTTTCAGGCCCAGCATTTTAGTCTTTCAAGACCAATAGATGCAGATGCGCAAGGCGAGTCAACTTCTTTAAAAGCTCTCGGAAACATCCGAAACGTATGCTCACGGGAATCCATAACGGTGAGGCGTCAATGAAATATGTAGTCGTTGCAGTTGATGACAGTAAATTCATGCACAAAATTATTGGAAAGCTTTTTGATCCAAAGCTTTTTGACGTTCACTTTTTCATTTCTGCGGAAGAAACGAAACAAGCCATGGATGCCTTTCCCTTTCAAGGACGGGAAGTAGATCTTGTGTTACTCGACATCTACTTACAGGATGGTACCAAGGACGAGAGTCTTGAGCTGCTGAATTTTTTAACAAAGGAAAGAAAGCGAACGCAAGTGATTGTCATGTCAGGCCGCTTGTCTTCTGATGAATTCGCCGAATTTTACTCGAAAGGCGCTGACAGCTACCTGCTGAAACCTTTTTCCGAAAAAAGTTTCATGTCTTCTATACAAAGGCATATCAATATTGCTCGAAATATCCCCGAGTACAACAACCGCCCACTCGCAAAAATCAAAGTACAAGAGAGAGCTGTCTTTATAAGCTCCTCATCTGTACATGCAAAAATATCGTCTTTTTTCAGCAATGAATTGATGAAAAACGATATAGGATCATGGTGTGAAAACGCAGAGTTGTTAGAAGATGATATATGGCGTCCTGTCTTGACCGAGGCAATCAATACCTGCAAAATATTCATTTTGCTCTTCACTCATGACACCCTGCAATCTGATTATATGAAGCAAGAAATTATCCAAGCTTTTAACAGGAAAAAACGCGATGGAAACAGGTTTTTCCTTATTCCTGTTTTGTATAATATCAAATCAAGTGATATACCCAGCCAAATCAGTTCCATGCATTGTGTAGATATTACCTCTGCAAACAAGAGAGCTGAGCACATTCGATCACTTATCTTTTCCATAAAAAAGATTTTAAACGTGGCCAACTAATTTCCCGCTCGAAACGACTCCATCCCAAAGAAAGGTACCTTTAATGGAACATGAGACTGCACAACCAGAAATAAATTTTACAATAGATGAAGAGAGCAACATAGCGCTCGTCATATCCTGCGGCAATTGTTCAACCGCAACAAAAATCCCCTCAGAGGAACTGACCCCGGACAGCCACATAAAATGCAGCGGCTGCAATTATGCCTTCGAAATAACCGCAGATGATATCACCACCATTAAGCAATATCTGGATGACGCCCAAAAAATGCTCTGATCTTTCCTGCCCCGTTGATCATCAATCATCGGTCATCAATCATCGATCATCGATCATCAATCATCCATCAGCAATCTTTCCGCAATTAAAACGAGTAGCGAAGCTCGGCAAATAACCGATCATTATCTTCGACCTCCTGAAGCGTGAGAAGATCACCTGATTGATAGAGTACTGCTCCACCGCGCACAGTAATGGTATCGGTCAGATCATAATCCAAAGCCAGCCGCTCAAAAGCGCCATCAGCGTCGGAAGGACCATAGATCATGACCAACAGGCTCAGATTCAGCGTATTATTGAGAAAATTTCGATTATAACGAAAGGCCAACTGATACATATCCTGTAACACGCCGTCCGGGTATTCTTCCAAATAGGGCCGGTGATTATTGATATGGCGATTGGCAATCTCCAGGGAAATGGTGGTCTCGTTAAACCCGGAGTACTCTGCTCCCGCAAGTACATCAAGACGGGTATAGCCGGTGCCAGGCCGGTTGGTGTAATGGACCCTGTTCAGCAAAGCCCCTTCACCTTTCAGCAACCAGTTGCCCAAGGCCTTATTATAGGCGAAGCCGAACATATGCAAGCGCTCATGTTTTTGCTGTATCTCCGTGGAATCGTCGTCCAATAAAACATATTCCAGGTGAGGAGAGTCGTTGAAAACACGGGCATAATAGAGGTCAAGATCCCAGCCAGTAAAAATACCGCTGAGGGAAAGTGCCCATTCGGTGTTTTCCAGCGAGTTATCCGGTTCATCCTCTGGGGGCATGGGCTCATCAGCCGGGTAGAAATCATACCCGTAAACCGGCATCTTATTAAAGCGAATCTCATGGACAGCTATACCGGACAGCTCCCAGTTGCCAAAATAATAATCCAGCTTGGTCATGGCCAGAGGGAGACGAAGATCCTCAATATCAGTCATGCCGGGTTCGCGCATATCCAGGGGATTAAGCACATCAGTAACCCGGATATTATCTGACTTGCCCCAAACCACGATCTGACGCCCCATCTTGAGATCCAGCTTGGAGGTGAGCTTTCCCTGCACATAGGCCTCGCGTAATTCCAATTCATCCTCATACTCATCAAGGACAGAGCTGGTGTATTCATCCCGGCCTTGAAGCGAGTAGATTCCGTCGTAAAAGCCTTTTGCGCCCACCTTGGCTGACCAGGCATCGGAGAAACGGGCCTCCAGATCGATCTGGAGATCAGTACGGGCCTTGGAAAAACCACGCCAGTCGGTTTCCCCGTCTGCTGGTGCGTCATGGGCGATAGTGTAGGTGGTGCCGAACTGGAGCCAACCGTCAATGCTGAGCCAGCCTGGGAGCCAGGAAGAGGTTGCTTCAGTTGCTTCAGCTTCCTTCTGTGCATTGATTTTCGCATCAGTTTGTACATCGGTTTGCACATCATCTCCAAAACCCTCCAACACTGAATCCAGCGCCTGACCTGATGAATCCGCCGCAACAGGAGGGGAGGGTGGCTCTGCTTCAAAGCCTTCAAGAACGGCATCCAGCTCACTGAGGCTGCTGTCGGATTGGGCAACGGCTGACAGGGGGGAGAGCAAGAAAGGGGCTGCGAGCAGGGCGGCGAGGATTGCCGATGTCCTGGAGAACGGGTTATTTTTTGTAGAGTACATTAATTGACACCTTTATTATTTTGTTTCTTTTTCAGGATGTTCCATCTGGAGACGCAGATGTATTTTCTCCCGCTCGATTTCGGTACGCAATTCCTCTTCTGTGGGGAGATAGAGTTTATATTTTGAGGCAAAGATTTGTTCATTGCCCTTCAGGATAGAGTATCTGGCAATATCCTGGTCGGTTTCCGTACTTCGTCAGCAAATTGGCCAGACACTGTCTGACCTTTTGACATATCAGAATTGGCGCACAGTGTGTGCCAAATTCCAATATCTTGGATATGTAACTACTTCTCGTTAGTCTTCCATCAAAATTTTCAAGTCGCTATGCGTTCATTCGGAGGCAACTACGATCTCTGCTTGGCGATCTCGTACATCCTATTGCCTTCTCTTTTCCCGATAGCAATGACCAAAACAACAACCTCATCGGAAATAACTTCATAAACCAGCCTATAGCCGGATGATCGCAGCTTGATTTTGTAGTGATGCTCAAAATTGCGCAGTCGATTTGCAGAAATTTCCGGGGAATCAAGAACTGATCCCAGCTTTTTCTTTAACTGATTGCGGATTGACCCCATCAAGTTTTTTCCATTCCTTCAGAGCCGTTGGAAGAAATTTCAGCTTATAAGGTATCAAGAGACACCTCAACAGCTTCACTGCGCTCAGGTTCTCTCTCCCGAACAATCCTGCCTAAATCCTGGTCCTCAATCATTTCCAACAGGGCCTCGTAGGTTTCCGCTGGGACCAAGTACGCTGTTGGCTTATTATGGTTCAGAATAGTTATCAATTCGGAAACCTCCTTTTCTCGGGGTGGGATGCCTAATGTCACGTTCACCTGTTACGTAGATCTGATGAAATACAACGAAGTCAGTACAATCAATCTACTTCTTTCGCTGGCTTGTGGCAAGAAGATCAAAATCACTGCCGCTTACTGCCAGCTTGGCCTGATCATCAATGCTTATCAATAATTTTTTCATATAAGTTTGTTGCAATCAACAAAATACGTTATAAACAGGAAGTTTTGTAGGATAAATTGCAGGACAAAGAAGGGGCTCCCTCCTGGATACCCATGACAATCTGATCAAAAAAATATAGAGACATATGGCCAGCAAAGCAGCTCCCAAGAAAGCACCCGCGAAAAAACAGAAATCCTTTGAACAAACCCTCTGGGATACTGCGGATAAACTTCGTGGCAGTGTGGAATCGTCCGAGTACAAGCATGTGATCCTGAGCCTCATCTTCCTCAAGTTTGTCAGTGATAAATTTGAGGAGCGCAAGGCAGAACTGATTGCCGAAGGGCAGGGTGATTACCAGGACATGGTGGAGTTCTACACCATGAAGAATATCTTTTATCTGCCCGAGGAATCGCGCTGGTCCTTTCTCCAGCAACAGGCCAAGCAGGATGATATCGCGGTCAGAATCGACACGGCCCTGCATGCGGTGGAAAAGAA
>JBATKL010000131.1:0-2060 GCA_049669385.1 Candidatus Electrothrix sp.
GGTGCCAGAGTTCTATTCGGCAGCATTAAAATCTCGTGGAGTTGATGCAGCAGCAGGTGCTCCGCTGCCAAACTGGACACCAGAAGTCTCCATTGCCGTTATGGATGCAACAGAAATATCCAAGGCTTATCTTTCGATTTCTTGCCCGGGAGTATATTTTGGCGATGCTGTGGAGGCGAAGGAACTCGCTCGTCGTTGCAACGAATATGGTAGCGAACTAAAAAAGGGAAGTGACCGGTTTGGATATTTCGCTGCCATCTCTCAAACGATTGAAGAAGACGCAGTCGCAGAAACGATTCATGCGATCGACAATCTCGGTGCAGACGGAGTAACACTGTTATCTTCAGTCGACGGGGTTTACCTTGGGCACCCAGATTATTGGCCCCTGATGAACGAATTGAATCGAAGAAAAGCGGTAGTTTTCATTCATCCTAATCTCCCTGACTCTTCGCAGAATATACGACTCGAGCTGCCGGGTTACCTAATGGAGTTCGTATTTGATACTACCCGTGCGGTGTCGAACCTTATTGCTTCCGGAACGATGGAGCGGTTTCCCGAAATAAGATTCATACTGGCGCACGCTGGGGGCACAGTTCCCTACCTTGCATGGCGTCTACAACTTGGTGATTTTATTTTGGACAAAGACGGCAAATTTCCAAAGGGTATGATGCACTACATCAAGCAGTTTTATTATGACACCGCACTGAGTCCATCCCCTTATATGTGGGGGGCAGTCAAAGAGCTGGTTGGGGCAAGTCGCCTGCTTTTCGGATCGGATTTTCCCTTCGCACCCGATCCATTGGTACAAGCTGAAGTTAACGATCTTGCCAATCTGGGTATGACGGACGCTGAATATCAGGCTCTATATTTCGGTAACGCTACTCAACTTTTCTGTTAAGTATACGCCATAAATGTGACACGCCCGAATGACCTTTTGGCACCTTTCAGTCAAGCTGGAAGGCTACCCAGGGCAGCCCTAATGACTCCTTTCGGGAGTAGAGGAGACACCAGCCTCGGATATACCCCTTGGCAGCTAACGACGCTGAACGGCCATTTGAGATATGGCAGGGCAGCCCATTCATTGATTTTCGGAGATGGCGGCTTTCACAAATTTTCTGCTATCAGGCTATTGTCACGGTAGGTTGGCAGTACGTAATTGATCATGCAGATATTTGAGAAGTTCCTCTCTCGTCATGTCTACATCCAGATAGACTCTATCGCTCTGCTTATTAACTAATACTGATGGGTAGCCCATGCCGATATCCTCGGCGGCAGGAAGAATATCCTGAAGCCTGTAATAAACTTGACAGGGTACAGAGTGTCCTCCCTTCGTCATTACTGCGCAAATTGTAAGCCCTTCAAGGAATATCGTGTCTATCTCCATAAATTCACGAGACCTAATCTTATTCAAACCGGGAGTAATGCCAAGTTCTAGAACAAAATAGTCACTTAAAAGTTGGTCGTCGTTCTTATGAAAATTTGGTGAGTAGCTCACGTCTCTTCTCTCGTATTAAACCCGTTTTTTATGACTAACACGCCCATTCAGTTGAAATCGCATTGTCACTCGCAGGGGAAAGCTCTGGATAACGCAGCCCAAGATCGCTTTCGATTCGTTTTCTGCCAAAAGCATATCACGACCCAAATGTCGCAAGATACGCGAGAGCCGGCGTTCTCGAGCAGACGCCCTGAGATGATTTCCTTTCTATATTCATGTCACTTCGTGGCACAAACTTGCCGTCCAATGGGTGCCTCTTTGGTCTGTTGAATGGCCACTATCGGGGGTGGAGCAGACCAGGGGGTGCTGTCGGCTTTTGGGCAGCTAACGCGCAGCGGCCGTTTGGGCTACACTGGGGTCTACTACTGCATTTTACTTGTTACGGCCGGTCGTTAAAAAGCGGAATTCCGTTTTCCGAGAGACTAAGTCTCGATAATCAACTGTTAGGTTTTATCAGGATGACGTTAGAAAAAGTAGCTCTGGTCGCGGAAATTGTTAGCGGCATCGCGGTGGTTGGCACGCTTATCTACCTGGTCTTCGAATTGAGGCGCAATACCGCGGCAAC
>JBATKL010000132.1:0-2354 GCA_049669385.1 Candidatus Electrothrix sp.
GGCCGGAGGAGCTATCATATTTCCTGTATACCCTGCTCACAGTCGCTATCAGTCTGTATTGAAGAAGATGAAAGCTGTTCGCTGTGTTTATCCTCCCATTTCCTGAGCCTCTTCCTGATACCTAACGCGGCGGCAATCGGTATGATGTTTTTCAATGCACCAAAATAGAATAGTATTGATATGCTTAAAATAAGTAAATAAGTTCGTACTGATGATGAAAAAATATGCAAGGCAGCGTAGAACGACGGCAGGGCTTTGTCAAGCGGAATGTCGGCAGCAAGGAACGTCTCCTTTTACAACTCAAACTCATCAACCGCCGCAATCAGCAGGGCATGACGGAGTGCCTTGTTCAGCCTGTCCAAGTCATTGCAGCGGATGACCTCCTCCTTCACCCTAAAGGGAACATTGCCGAAACGTACCTCCAGTACCTCCAGCACAGCTTCCCGCGCCTTTTCAAGCTGTCCTCTGGTACGTCCCTGCTCAATCCCTTCGCTTATTCCCTGCTCAATCCCTTCGCTTATTCCCTGCTGGATTCCCTGAAGCAGTCCTTCCTCTCTCGCCATTCTTTCCGTGGTTGAAATATAGGGCATAGTCCGCGCCTCCTCGAACAGTTCCATTTCTTTGTTGAATTGTAACGCCTTGGGCTCTGGCAGCCTCAGCACATAATCAATGAAGCGGTAGAGCCTGATAATCTGTTCCTTACTGTAGTTTCTGTTGTACAGTTCTTTGGTCAAATCCAGCCTGAAGCTGTAACGTTTATCCGGTTCTTTTTCCGACTTGATCTTGGCTAGCTGCACCCTGGTGATGACTGCGAACGGACTGTCGTCCTTTTCAAGATCGGGCCAGTCAAAGTCCAGCAGTTTGATAACCGGATAGGTGAACCTGACCTCGCAGCCGAACAGCTCCGTCCTGAAACAGTCAGGTCTGAAGCTCGGGCTGCTGTCGATAAGCAGGGCGATACTGACAACTTTCCTGCGGTACTTGTCGAATATCCTGTAATTGTACACATACATCCGTTCGGCAAAGCCGCTGTCCCGGCTGCCCTGCACCTCGATATGAATGAGTATCCATTCTGCCTCTCCGTTTTTCAGACGCACCTCAAGCAGCCGGTCGGCCTCGCGTCTGATATTCTCGCTGTCGCTGAGGATTTCGTTCAGTTCCTTATCAAGAAATTTTACGTCTTGAGTAAAGTCGATTCCCCGATACATCTCGGGCAGATAAAAGCGGAAGAAGTCTTCCGTAAAATCTTCGATCACGTCCTTCCAGCCGCTGTCCATATCGGAAGGCGGCATTGTTTCTTTGGTTGGCTTCATGCAATACCGCTCATAGCTTTATTCTTTCCGTTTTTTAGAATGAACCGCTTCGGATGAGTGCAAAAAATACAACTTGCATCGTAGAAAGAGGGTAGAACTTTGTCAAGAAGAATGTCAGCAGCAAGGGAGGTTCGGTAAAGGGCATTATCCTCAATATTACAAAGACTCTTGCCCTCTGTCCTATTGTCTATTGCCTCAGCAACTCCCGCAAAGCCGTCTGCCGCAGGCCGGTATCCTGATTATGCACCGCCATAGCCAGAGCCTTGCGTGTGCCGACAAATACGGCCAGCCTCCGTGCCCTGGTCAGGCCGGTATAGACCAGATTACGGAAGAGCATCCGAAAATGCTGGGTCAGCACCGGCAGGATAACGACCTCAAATTCCGAGCCCTGGGATTTATGGATGGTGACAGCATAGGCCAGTTCCAGCTCGGTGATCTGCTCGCGCTGATACTCCACCTCCCGCTGATCCGGGAGAAAGCAGACGTGCAGGGTCATGGCCTCGTTATTCACCGCAGTGATCCTGCCGATATCCCCGTTGAACACCCCGAGGTCATAGTTGTTCCGTCGGTGAATCACCCGATCACCGACCCGAAAGATCTTTTCCCCGACCATGATTTCAGCCCGGCCCGCTTGGCCCGGATTGACGGCCTGCTGGAGGGTTTTATTGAGAGAGGCCGTGCCCAGGCTGCCCCGGATCATCGGGGATAAGACCTGAATCTCGCAGTTCGGGCCGCAGTATTTGGGAATCCACTCCGTGTAGAGTCGCTGCACCACATCCACGGCGGTCATGCCGTAATAAAGCGAAGACCAAGGATGGACTTTTTTCGCCACCGCAGCCAGTTCTCCGGCAGGGCCTTCTGCCGTGGCCAGAGCCTGGAGGTTTACATGGTTGAACTGCTCAGGCAGTTCGAAGCGCTGATACGAGGTTTCCAAAGAGTCCGCATCAAAGGCAAAGGGATCTGCGCTCGCGTCTTCCCGTTCCTCAATAGTTTGCACATGCTGCTTGGTTCGGGCAATGAAGCTCAGCTGGGCCTTGGTAG
>JBATKL010000133.1:0-4860 GCA_049669385.1 Candidatus Electrothrix sp.
GAGATATCCGTGATACGGAAGCATTGGCAAAGGTTTTTGCTGAATATCAGCCTGAGGCGGTGATCCATTTTGCCGCCTTTGCCTACGTGGGGGAATCGGTCGAGCATCCAGAAAAATATTACCAAAATAATGTGTCTGGAACCCTTGCCCTGCTGGAGGTGATGCGTTGCTTTGGCTGTGATCAGTTTATCTTTTCCAGCACCTGCGCAACCTACGGGAATCCCCAAGCACTCGCCCTGACTGAAGAACATCCCCAGCAGCCGATCAATCCCTATGGTCGGAGCAAGTTGATGATCGAGCAGATCCTTGCTGATTACAGTGCTGCCTATAATCTCTCCTCTATTGCCCTGCGCTATTTTAATGCTGCTGGCGCTGATCTGAACGGCGATATAGGGGAAGACCATGATCCTGAAACCCATCTCATCCCCTTAACCATCTTGGCTGCTCTGGGAAAACGATCTGCGATAGAAGTGTACGGAACAGATTACGATACCCCGGACGGCACTGCGATTCGGGATTATATCCATGTTGCTGATCTGGCAGACGCCCATGTGCGGGCCTTGGAGTTGTTGCAGAAAGAAAAGAAGAGCCGGGCCTTTAATCTCGGCACAGGGACCGGCACCTCGGTGCAGAGCATTATCAAGACGGTTGAGGAGCTTTCAGGGCGCAAGGTTCCGGTCACGTACGGTCCGCGACGACCGGGAGATCCTCCGGCCCTCGTCGCCTCAGCAGAAAAAGCTGCTGAGTTCTTGGGATGGCTGCCCCGACATTCGGATATCGAGACGATTATTCGCTCTGCCCTGGCCTGGCATGCTGCCCAGGAAGAGGGGCGGTTTGCGGAATAGAGCGGAATAAACAGGCGCTGTGATAGCAACCGGTTTATCGCTTTTCTGTGTTGATGCCGAGAATAAGCTCTCGGACCGTCTCATAGATCCGCTCGTCGCTGCTGGCTCGCGGGCCAGCCACATTGAGGGTCTCAATGGCATTTTTTTTCAGCCATTGCTCAAGAGCCAAGATAGCATCATCCAAAGAAAAGTAGTCCATGTTAAGATGGAGGCAGGGACGATCATGGCGAATCGCCAGGGCCTCGGTCAGGGCAGAGCCGCTGGTCAACGGGCCATAGGAAACGATCAGGGTGCCGTCGCTTTCCACAACATTTTTTTGGGTGCGATCCCGATAGCGGTACGAGTCCAGCTCCTGAAGACAATACTGTTGTCCCAGAGGCCCGTCTTCTGTTACCCTTCCCTTGGGTAACCAACCCCCGTGCGGGATTCCACGTTCTATGGCTGCATCCAGTGCTGCCCGATCAGCCCCTGTCTGTCCACCTGAAATGATTTTTTTCATCTTTTTCCTTAGGCTTATGTCACATCTGGCTTGGCAAAAAGGAAATAATTTTTTATCCTTTAGTTATACGCAGTTCCCTCGTGGTCTGCAACCGTTAATCCCGTTGATTGAGGAGGTCCGTCCATGAAACCTGTCCAGGTCTTTCTGCTTGTCGCGGCCTTGGCTGGGGTTTTTCTTGTAGGGAGATGCTCACAACCGGACCTGGTAAAAGAACCGATCCCTGTGGAACAGCACCCGCCTTTCCAACCGCCAGCGGGGGTGAAAGAGCCGGTTCAATCGTCTTCTCCTGTCTCAGCAACAGCAACAACAGAGACAGCAGAGCAGGAGGGAATTCGATTTGATGAACAATGTCGAGATATCCAACGGGATCCTCAATATTGCATTTTCCCCTTTCTTCCTTCTGCGGGGGTGAGCACCGCAGCATATGTGGTGCCTGAACAAAAAGAGAGCCTTCCTCGGCCTGTTGTCCTGTTGAAGCCTTCAGGGCAAAAAAGGCGGGTCGCGCCACCGGGAAAATCGGTGCAGGAATATGTTACCGACATTTTGGAGGCAGATGATCAGGCCACCTGCAAAGGAGGGTTGGTGCCTGCTATGCGGGCGACGGTTGCGGTTTTAGAGGCCCGGTCTATCCTCTACGGTATAGGGCCGCTCAGTGACTGTTCAGGTATTTTTCATCGGGTCTTACAGGGGGTGAAAAGACGTTGTCCCGATCATGCGTATCCTTCGCCTCAACAGTATCGGGATTCCAGAGAGCTTGCTCGTTGGTATCAGAAGCAGGGAGAGTTGATCCTCATCAGAAATCCCTTGGAGCGCCCTGATTTGATGAGACCGGGAATGGTCTTCTTTTTCGGTCGGAGTGGAGTGACGTATAAAAAAATTACTCTTAAGGGGCTTTTGGCCCGGCGGGACGGAATTCATCATGTGGGCGTTGTTACGCGGGTGCATAAGGATGCATCTGGTAAGGTAATCAGTTATGAACTTTTTCACGGGCATGGTCGAAGAGGCAAGACCGTAGCCTCGATAACCCGTTGGCATAAACGTACACCAACCAGGGCCGGTTATCCGCCCTTTGGTAACGGACGCGAGCAGCTGGTTGCTGCGGCCCGGCTTATTCGACCCTAGTAGGAGTAGGAGACAGTAAACCACAGCGAGGCGGCATCAGACCGCCTCGCTGGTCACTCGCCCGGCGCTTATGGCCTTGGCAAGGTCATCAAGGGACCGTTGGTGTCATCACATCTGCTTACACAGTTGAAACGAGCAGGACGAGTGCTTCGGGTACAGTAAGCTCGTCCGTAGGGATCGGCCAAGTCAACTTTTCCGTGTAGATCCTGGGTGCTTCCGTCACTCCAGGTCACCCGGCAGGAGATTCCGTGCCAGAAACCCCGGTTACCGCATTGTTGCGCAACTTTAGGGTTTGATCTTCCCTCACAGCGTCCTTTGAGGTGCTGCCAGGAAGTCACATATTTTTGGGTTGGCTGAGGAGCCACCTGGGGTGGTGACTTTCTTTTATTCTTGTTCTTTTTTTTGATAGGCACCGCTTGCGTCTGGCAAGGAGTCACCTGATGAGGGTCGAAGCGCATGGTTTCGCTACATTGGCCAAGGGCACATCGATTGAGGCCAGCATCGTAACATTTTTGCATGACACTTCGTTCCGCCCTTTGCTGGCTCCCGGCCAGATCGCCCTCAATCGTTTTCTGGAAACCACGCCGACCAAAGCCGACAGCCGTACAGGCATAACCTGATTCGGCGCAACGCTCCTCACATTGCCCATTTTCCTGTACACAGGCTGCGCAACTCGGATATTCGCGCTGAGGTGCCTGTGGAGATCTCGGGAAAATACCGCAACGATATTCCGGCGTGTTATCTCTTTCCCTGCCCCAACCTTGGCCTCGGTTGTCACCTCGATCTCGACCTCCATGTGATGGGGTGACCACTGCTGGTCGAGAGCGACAGACTTCCACGCTCTGAGGTTGAAGGACTTTTTCTTCTGTACAACGATCAACAGCGCAATTGCTTAACCCTTGTTGTTCACATTGCTGGACGGCCTTTTTTCTGGCCCGCCGTTCTTTTTTGGCCTGCGGCCCCTGCACGGTGCTGCGAAAACCATAGCCGTCATAGCCGACAGCTGTACAGGTGGCGTTTGTATCAAAACAACGTTTTTCGCATTGCCTGCTCTGCCCGAGGCACTCCTCGCAGCTGTTGTAAATCTGTTCTCCGCCCCGGCGTGATGCGCCAAAAATGTTGCATTCGCTCTCTGCGCTGATAGCGTACTGTCCCGTGCAAAAAAGAGCACCCGCAAGGAAGATAAAGGCCACCATCGTTTTTTTCATCTGCGTTTCTCCTACTTGGTTAAATGAGTATGGAATTTTTTAAAAAGTAGTCTGTTTTTTTGTAACGGTCAAGCAGGGTGGAACAGGCGCATGAAAAACATCCTTGAGTAAATATTTTCGCAACAGTATGATGCACCTATTTATCAGCCTGTTCTGTACGTAACTGTATAATATACAATTTGCAGGGGAATTTTATGAAATTGATTGAGAAGCTGGGTAAGAAATTTGTTATCACCACGGAACTCGGACCGGTAAAGGGCGTGCTGACAGGTGAGTCCTTGGAGAAAGCCCGATCCTATCTCCCGCTTGACGGGATCAATGTGCATGACTGCCCCATGGGTAATCTGCGCATTAATTCGGTTGCCATGGGTACCCTGATTCAGAACAACCTGAATATCGAAGCTGTTCCGCATTTTACCTGCCGAGACCGGAGCCTCCTAGGGGCTCAGGCGGATTTGCTCGGTGCTCACTCCCAGGGGATCCGTAATCTGCTGGTGACAACCGGTGATCCTCCCAAGCACGGTCCCTACCTGTCCAAGGCGGTTTATGATTACAATACCTTTGGACTTATCCGGCTCATTAAGAAGATGAACAACGGGTTGGATTATAATGGCAAAGAGTTTGGCGGTGCAACAGACTTTACCATCGCATGTACGGCCATGCCGACGAGTGGTCATCTCAAAGGTGAGCTGGAAAGAATGAGCAAAAAGATCGCGGCAGGAGCGGATTTCTTCCAGACCCAGGTTGCCTATGATGTCGAAAAAACTCTCGCCTTTCTTGCAGAGGCCCGGAAGTTGGGTAAGCCGATATTACTCGGCGTGATGCCGCTCAAGAGTGTGAAGATGGCGAAGTTTATGAACGAACATGTTGCAGGTATCGATGTTCCGGATGAAGTTATTACCCGCATGGAAGATGAGGGTGCGACCGGGATTGAGATCACCTGTGATTTTATAGAAAAGATCATCGACCATATTGACGGCATTCATATTATGGCTATGGGGGATGTGCAGGGGACAAATCGTATTATTGAGTTTGTTCACAGGTTGGTTGGGGAATAGAGCTGGGTGGGTAGGCCGGATATTAACAGGCGGGCGGCAGGAGCAGGCCTATATGTGGCTGCCCGAAATTGGCTGTCCGAAATGATCAAGGGCAATCACAGGGGATTGCCCCTACATTCCACCCGGCG